>NZ_JBHWLC010000028.1:0-38445 GCF_042730635.1 Streptomyces sp. NPDC059917 | reverse complement strand
TCGGGTCCGCGTCTGGGGCCACCGGTCTTGGGGGTGCACCGGCCGCCCCCCTTGGGGTACGCCGGGGGGCCCGGCCCCCCCCGGGGCCCCCCACCGGCAGACCCCGTACCCGCTGGTAGGACTAGTCCAGGTAGTCGCGCAGCACCTGCGAGCGCGACGGGTGGCGGAGCTTGGACATCGTCTTGGACTCGATCTGGCGGATCCGCTCGCGCGTGACGCCGTACACCTTGCCGATCTCGTCGAGGGTCTTCGGCTGACCGTCGGTGAGGCCGAAGCGCATCGACACCACGCCCGCCTCGCGCTCGCTCAGGGTGTCGAGCACCGAGTGCAGCTGTTCCTGCAGGAGCGTGAAGGAGACCGCGTCGGCCGGGACGACCGCCTCGGAGTCCTCGATGAGGTCACCGAACTCGCTGTCGCCGTCCTCGCCGAGCGGGGTGTGCAGGGAGATCGGCTCGCGGCCGTACTTCTGGACCTCGATGACCTTCTCGGGGGTCATGTCGAGTTCCTTGGCCAGCTCCTCCGGGGTGGGCTCGCGGCCCAGGTCCTGGAGCATCTGGCGCTGCACGCGGGCGAGCTTGTTGATCACTTCGACCATGTGCACCGGGATGCGGATGGTGCGCGCCTGGTCGGCCATGGCGCGGGTGATCGCCTGGCGGATCCACCACGTGGCGTAGGTGGAGAACTTGTAGCCCTTGGTGTAGTCGAACTTCTCCACCGCGCGGATCAGACCCAGGTTGCCCTCCTGGATCAGGTCCAGGAAGAGCATGCCGCGGCCGGTGTAGCGCTTGGCCAGCGAGACCACGAGGCGGAGGTTGGCCTCCAGCAGGTGGTTCTTGGCCCGGCGCCCGTCCTCGGCGATGATCTCCAGCTCGCGCTTGAGCTTGGGGGCCAGCTTCTCCGAGTTCGCCAGCTTGTCCTCGCCGAAGAGGCCGGCCTCGATCCGCTTGGCCAGCTCCACCTCCTGCTCGGCGTTGAGGAGGGGGACCTTGCCGATCTGCTTGAGGTAGTCCTTGACCGGGTCCGCGGTGGCTCCCGCGACCGCGACCTGCTGGGCGGGGGCGTCGTCCTCGTCGTCGGAGAGCACGAAACCCTTGTTCTCGCCGCCCTCCTCCTCTTCGCCTTCCTCGCCCTTGGCCGCGCCGGGAGCGCCCTCGGCGGCCTCGTCCTCGCCCGCGTCGTCGCCGTCCTTCTTGGCCGCCGTCTTCTTGGCCGCGGTCTTCTTCGCGGTGGTCTTCTTGGCCGCCGTCTTCTTGGCGGCGGTCTTCTTCGCCGCGGCCTTCTTGACGGGGGCGGGGGGCTCGGCCGCGGCCTCGGCCTCGGATCCGGTTCCCTCCGCGAGCGCCTGCGGCTCCTCCAGGTCGCCCGCCCCGGCCCCGGGGGCCGCGCCGGCGAGGGGGGCGACCGCCGCCTGCGCCGTCGTGACCGTCTTCGTGGCCGTCCGCTTGGCGGGGCTCTTCGCCGGAACGCTCTTCCGAGGGCGCTTGGGCGACTCCGCGGCACTGACCATCAGCGTCACACCCTCTTCCTCGAGAATCTGGTTGAGGCTGCGCAGAACATTCTTCCACTGGGTTGGCGGAATCTGGTCAGCCTCGAAGGCCCGACGCACGTCATCGCCGGCGATCTGCCCCTCGGCCTTGCCCCGCTCGATGAGCGCCATCACGGAATCCGACTCGGCGATCTCCGGCGGGAGCGTACGGGATGTGCTGGCCGACACGAACAACCTCTCGGAACGGTGGGAACGGCTTCCGACCCCGGCCTGGTCCTGAACCGGAGCCGACGACCACCGACGGGGGACCGGCCGGCGGCGCAAGGAACAGCCTGGGGAGCTGCACAGCACCGGGAACGGCTGCTGTGTTCCTTCCGTCGGCCATCACCTCTTAGGTCATCGCGTGACCTCGCAGAGCGTTACGCCCAATCTTCGTGGCCCGAGTCACATCCCGCGTGTTCCCATGCCGGTCGATCGGTCACGGGTAACCCGGTTCCGCCGGTCATCCGGCCGCGGACAACCGAGTTCGCGGCCGTCCCGGACAGCGGTGTCGCCGGACCCGACCGGGCCCGGCGACCTGTGTCCACCCCGCGCTCGCCGCTGTCCGCCCGTCCGGCGCGTCAGTGCTCGCGCGGCGCGGGGACCACCCGCTCGACTTCCGGATGGACCGTCAGGAGCTGGCGCATGGCCGCCTCCGCGCCCGTGGCGTCACCCGCGGCGAGCGCCTCCACCATCCGCGCGTGGTGCGCGACGCAGGTCTCGCTCGGCCGGTCGCAGGCGGTGATCGGATTGCCGGACACCTGGAGGGCGGAGGAGACGATGCCCGAGAGGTGCTCCAGCATCCGGTTCCCCGCGACCTGGATGAGCAGCGCGTGGAACTCGTTGTCGGCGCGGGCGAAGGTGATCCCGTCGCCCTGACCGAGGGCGTGGCCCATGATCTCGACCATGTCCGCGAGCCGCTGCTGGACGTCCGGGCGGCCGTGTCCGGCCGCGAGACGGGCGGCGAGGGGCTCGATGGTCCAGCGCATCTCGTTCAGCTCGCGGCGCTGGTCGTCGCGCTGCGGACCGTAGGCGCGCCACTCGATGATGTCGGGGTCGAGCAGGTTCCAGTCGGCGACGGGGCGGACCCGGGTGCCGACGTTGGGGCGGGCGCTGACGAGGCCCTTGGCCTCCAGGACCCGCAGCGATTCGCGAACGACCGTGCGGGAGACCTCGAAACGCTGGCCGATCTCCTCGGGCACCAGCGGGCGGTCCGCTCCGAGATCACCGGAAACGATCATCTGGCCGAGCTGCTGGACGAGTTGGCCGTGCAGTCCGCGGCCGCGGCTGCCCGCCGTACGACGGCCCGCCCGGCTCAACTCGACGTCGGCCCCGTCCCAGTGGGGTACGCCGACGCGGTCGGTGCCGGAGGCCTCGGCAAAGGGGTAACGGTCGAGTTCGCCCGGGCCGGCGAGGCCGGTGTCGGCGTGGCGGGCGGCGGTCATCATGGTGTGCGCAAGGGTACTCACGAATCCTTTGTCGGCCGTGTCCCGGCGACCCTTGAGGTCTTTGGTGAAAAGCACACGAAAGGGTGATCGGTGCCACCTACGCAATTGACGACTTATCGTAAAGAACCGGGCCTTTTACGGGGAGTTGCGATCCGGTTCGAGTGAAGCGGACTCAGCCGGTCGCCCGACGTCGCCACCTCGCTCCACACCGGTCACCAACGGACCTTGCCGCGCAGTCCGGTGAACCCATAGGCGCACAACAGGACCAACAGCGACAACACCAGCGCGGTTCCCACGGGTTGGGCCATCATCCGCAGTGCGCCGAGCACCAGTCGGTCGGCCTCCGGGGGCCACTGCGCCCAGGACAGACCGCGCAGCCGACCCGCGAGGCCGGACGCCGGGTAGGCGGACGGCCCGTCGAGCGCCTTGCGCACCAGCGGTACGACGAGCACCGGTACGGAGACCACCGCGCCCAGGCCCGCCAGCGCGGAGCGGAAGACGGCGGAGGCGAGCACCCCGGCCCAGGCGCAGCCGACGAGCAGCCCCGCCCACGCCGCCGCCGGGGCGACCCACTGCGCGGGGGCCCGCAGCGGACCCCGGTCGAAGACCAGCGCGAGGGCGGACCCGTCGACGATGACCGCGAGGGCGCCCAGGAGCAGGGCGAGCACCCCGCAGACACCGAGCTTGGCGACGAGCAGGCCCAGCCTGCGGGGCACGGTGCCGCGGTCGGCCGCGAGCGCGGGGTAGCGGTACTCCTCGCCGAAGGCCAGGGCGCCGAGCAGTCCGGCGCCGAGGGCGGCCGGGGGCAGCGGCAGCGACTCGGGCCACGCGGCGAGCAGCCGGTTCTGCGAGGTCGCGCCGAGCCGGGCCAGCAGCAGGGCGGTGACCACGGAGGCGACCGCCACGAGGGCCGCCGTCAGGAGCGGGGTGGCGGTGCCGAAGATCCGGCGCAGCTCGTAGCGCAGCGGCCGCAGGGGCCCGCCCACGCGCCGAACGGGTGAGGGAGGCCGGTTGGCACCGGAGCGGCGCCGCTGGGCGGCGGAGGCGGCCACCGGTCCGTCCGCCGACCCCACGGAGGCGGCCGAGGCGGCGTCCGGGGAGGCCACGTCCGAGGAGGAGGCGGCGGTGCGCGCGCGTGGCACCGGGGGTCCGCTGTCGCCGGTCTCGTCGGCCAGCTGGTGGACGAGCACGCCGTGCCGGAACGCGGCCTCGCCGACCTCGGCGCAGTTGCTCCCGTAGACCGAGAGGCGGCTGCCGCTCTCCTCGACGATCTCCACCGTCCGCCGGGCCGCCCGGGCCTCCCGGCCCAACACGTCGGCCAGGCGGGCCGCGTGCGGGGTCCGGACGGCCACCCTGGGGCGCAGCCGGGTCCGGGCGAAGTCGGCGGCCTCCTGGTCGGCCACCAGACGTCCCGCTTCGATGCTGACCACCCGGTCGGCGCTGCGGGCGGCTTCCTTGGCGTCGTCCGTGGTGAACAGCACGGCCCCGCCGAGGGCGGCGTGCCCGCGCAGGAGCCCGTGCAGCCAGTTCCGCTCGCGCGGCGAGAGTCCCGCGGCGGGCTGGTCGAGGAGCAGCGTGCACGGATCGGCCAGCAGGGCGGCGGCGAGTCCGACCCGGCGGTCCATCCCGAGCGAGAGCGAGCCGAGCCGCTGGTCGCGCAGGCCCGAGATGCCGACGACGTCCAGCATGACGTCCGCCCGGGAGGGCGAGACCCCGGCGGCGGCGCAGAGCATCCGCAGCTGCCCGCGAACCGTGCGCGCGGGGTGCCCGGGCACGTCGCCGAGCAGGACGCCGACCTCGCGCCCCGGATGTGCGATCCGGTGCAGGGGGCGACCGCGGAAGTAGGTGACGCCTCGGCCGGGTTCGAGTTCGAGCATGAGTCGCAGCGCGGTGGTCTTGCCGGAACCGGTCGCGCCCAGCAGGGCAGTCACCTGCCCGGGGCGGGCCTCGAAGGTGAGGTCGTCGACCATGGGCGGAAGGTCTCGACGGGGTGCACTGGTGAGTCCGATGGCCTGGAGCATCGCTTCCCTCGCAGGGTGAGACCACTGTGGGGCAGTGTGAATACCACAAGCAAGATAACGCGATATGTCCGATTTGCCGTGAAGCCGGGCCGGATGCTGCCGGGCCGTCAGACTTCCGGGCGCAGCATCGGCGGGTTGAGCAGGGTGGCCCCGCCCGCCCTGAACAACTGCGCGGGGCGGCCGCCCTGACGGGTCGTCGTCCCACCGGCGGGGACCAGGAACCCGGGGGTGCCGGTGACCTTGCGGTGGAAGTTGCGCGGGTCCAGGGCCACTCCCCAGACCGCCTCGTACACCCGGCGCAGCTCACCGACGGTGAACTCGGACGGGCAGAACGCCGTGGCCAGCGAGGAGTACTCGATCTTCGACCGGGCCCGCTCCACACCGTCGGCCAGGATCCGCGTGTGGTCGAAGGCGAGCCCCGCGGACGCCTCCTCGGCGGCGGCGAGCAGCTCGTCCACGGGCGCCCAGCGCGCGCTGTTGGCATCGCCTCCGGCCCGCGGCGCGGGCAGGTCGGGTGCCAGCACCAGATGCGCGACGCTGACCACCCGCATGCGCGGGTCCCGCCGGGGGTCGCCGTAGGTGGCGAGCTGTTCCAGATGCGCGCCGTGGACCCCGTCGCCGTTCGCGGCCGACTCCTGGGCGCAGAGTCCGGTCTCCTCGGAGAGTTCCCTGGCGGCCGCGGTCGCCAGGTCCTCGTCGCCGCGGACGAAACCGCCGGGCAGCGCCCATCGGCCCTGGAACGGCTGCTCACCCCGTCGTACGACCAGCGCGCAGAGCGCGTGGCGGCGCACGGTGAGCACGACCAGGTCGACGGTGACGGCAAAGGGCGGGAAGGCCGACGGGTCGTAGGGCGACATGCCGCGATCATAGTCGTCTGCCTGACGATAAACACCGCTTTGGTGATCCCGGAACCCACTTCTCCGTGACGGGCCGGCACGGAGGAGTCGGCTCAGACGCCGAGCTGCAGCGCATCGGAGGCCTCCTCCACCATGCCCAGACCCAGCCGACTGACCCGCACCGCGAACGGTTCCCCCGCGACCCGGAGCCCGGAGAGCCGCAGCTCCCCCAGCGGAGCGCCCGGCAGCGGAGCCAGCGCCACGGTGCCCGCCGGGGCGTCGGGGCGGATGCCGGCCAGGGCGGCCAGGACGTGGATCGCGGCGGCCGCCGCCACCGCGGCCGGGCGGCAGGCGGCCGGGTGCGGCAGCGGGGCGCTGCCCGCCGTGCGCTGCTCGGCGGCGTACATCTCGGGCAGCCGGTACCCGAAGCGCTCGGCCGCGTCGAGGAGTCCCCTCAGCAGCCCCGCCGCCTCCTTCTCGAACCCGGCGCCCGCCAGACCGGCCACCGCGACGGCGCTCTCGTACGCCCGCACGGCGCCCGAGTGGTGACCGAACGGGTTGTGCCCCGGCTCCCGCACCGCCATGCTGCGCAGCCCCCAGCCGGAGTCCATGGGGGGCGCCCCCAGCAGCCGGGCCACCTGCTCGCTGCGGATCCGGTCGAGCAAGCCGGGGGCCAGCCGTCCGCCGCCGAGGAGACCGGTGTCCAGCAGGTGCGCGGCGGCTCCGGTCAGCCGGGGCAGGGGGCGCCCGTCGGGGTGCAGGGCGGCCGCGGGCCGACCGCCGTCCGGACCGTCGAGCCAGAAGGCGTCCGCGAACCGGGCCCGCAGGGCGGCGGCCCACTCGCGCCACTCCTCGGCGCCGGGCCGACCGCACCCCTCCAGCAGATCCGCGCCGAGCAGGGCGGCCCGATGGGCGTGGGCCTGCGTCTCGCAACGCCGCGGCCCCGGGTCGGGGTCCGCGAGGAACCCGTCCTCGGACAACGCCCCGCGCAGCCAGCCCAGACACCGCTCCGCGGTCGGCAGCAGCCGCTCCACCTCGGGCTCCGGCAGCCCCCATCGCCGCGCCTCGGCCAGGACTACGGGAAAGGCCAAGGTGGCCTCCGTACCGGTGCAGCCGGGCGGCAGCTGCGGGCCCGCGCCCCGCAGCGGTCCGGGGATCTTCCCGGCTCCGGGCCCCTTCCCGCCCTCCTGCGTCCGGGCCAGGACGCGCAGGGTCGCGGCGGCGAGCCCGGTGCCGAGGGGCAGCGCCATCCGGGCCGCCCAGAGCGACTCGGCCGGTGCGAGCCCGCACCGCCAGGGAACACCGGCCGCCGCATAGGCGTCCGAGGGGTCCTCGGGATCCCTGAGCAGCAGGGCGCCCAGGTCGTCGAGGCCGGTGCGCAACCAGGGGTCGACGCGGGGGTCGTCGCACTCGGCGCGGGCCGGGGCGAGGGGGTTGGCGACCTGTCCGGCCGAAGCTCTCGCGCCGCGGTCCTGGGACGTGCGCAGTTCGATGGTGCGCGACTCTCCGGGGGCCAGTTCCAGCTGCCAGCGCAGCATGCCGGTCGCGGCGATCGCGTCGTCGGGGGCGGGCTCCGCCGTGGTGACCGCCTGGGCCGGGCCGGTGCTCCAGCGCAGGCCCCCGGCGTGCACGGCAGCAGGCAGCTCGGGCCCGCCCCGCCCGGCGGCGATCGCGGCCAGCTCCGCCAGGTCCGTGGCGAGCGAGATCTCCACGGGCAACCGGACCCGGCGCGCGGTGTAGCTGCGCAGGGTGATCCGCTCCGTGCCGTCGGCGTGGCGGATCCGCTCCACCCCGATGTCCGGGTCCGGTCCGGGCTCCGCCCCGATCCGGACGGTCGCGGTGAAGGAGACCCGGTCCGCCCCGAGGCTGCGGCCCTGCACGGCGACCGGGTCACGGCCGCCGATGCGCAGCACGCAGCGGGACAGCAGCCTGCGGCCCGAACGGTAGATCCCGTCGATCCCCTGTCCGGTCAGCTGTCCGTGCTCGGGCGAGATGACGAGACAGGGCGCGGCGACGCAGATGAGGGCGCCGTGCACGGGCGGCAATTCGGGCCGTCGGGCGGGGGGAACGGGGTGGGCCATGGGTCGCCTTGTCTGCGCTCCGGTCGTTTTCGCAGGGCGGCGGCGCGACCAGGGCCCCGCCACCCCACAGCTGAACGCCCTCACCCCCGCCCGGGACACGGGCCGCGGGGGCGGCTGCGCCCGCGTGACGCCTCGTCGGGGGCGCAGCGCGGCGCTCACGGCGCTCATCCAGCGGTGCGCCGTGCGCCGCGCCGCCACCGCGTAGGGCGCCGCGCGGGCCACCTCGTGCACCGCCCCGTGCAGGGCTCCTCGCCGCCGCGGGGCACGGTGGCGGTTCACTGCTCGCTCCCCGCCCTGCTGCGCGGGCCCCGGCGGCCGGCCCGGGGCCGCCCGGGCGGCCGCGTGACGGCGGCGGCCCGCTTGCGGCGGGGCTCGCGTCGTCCCCGTTCGGCGCGCAGGCACTCCCGCAGCCCTTCGGGATCGATGCCTTCGTTGCAGGCGTGGTGGAGCAGTTGGGCGAAGCGGTAGTCGGCATCGGCGCGCAGCGCCAACCCGAATGCGATGCGGGCGGTCGGCTCGTCGCCGGTGGACCACGAGACCCAGCCGGCCAGGGTCAGCGGGGCGGCCGCGTGCTCGCGGTAGGCGCCGACGCAGCGCCGGGCGAGGGCGCGCCACAGACGCAGCGCGGGGGCCGCCTCCTCGTCCTCCATCCACTCCGCGGCGATGTCCCTGACCTCGCGGTCCTGGAGGCCGAGGATGAGGGAGGCCGCCTCGCCGTGTCCCAGGAGCGCGTCGTCCCAGTCCTCGGCGCAGGGCCCGCCGTCGGCGGGCGGGGCGAGGGCGAGCCGGCGCATCAGTGTCCGCGCCAGCTCCAGGGTGTCCGCCCCCACCTCCTCCCGGGTGGCTCCGTCGAGGATCTTCGGCACGAGGGCGGTGGCGGCCAGGTCCAGGGCCCGCTCCTGCTCGTCGGCGAACGGTCCGCGCAGCGGTGCCAGGCGCCCCTCGATCTCCTGGAGCGAACCCCGCACCCGGAGTCCGGCATAGGTCGCGGCCGCCGCCATGACGGAGGTGCCCGGCGCGGTGAGGGAGGTGCCCTCGCCCGGGCAGCACCGCGCGTCGGGGCAGCAGTAGGACCAGTACCGGCCGGCGGACACGCACAGCGCCTCCAGCACGGGCACGTCCAGTGCCCCGCAGGCGATGCGGACGCGCTGGGCGAGCGGGCGCAGCCGGGTCATGACGCGCTGCCCGCTCTCCTCGCCCCGCGGGTCCTGGCACAGGAAGACCACGATGCTGTCGGGCTTCGCGCCGCGCCTCTCGCTGCCGTGCACCAGGCAGTCGGCGACCTGTCGGGCGGTGTCCTCCCACTCCCCCGGGTCGGCGGGGATGCCGACCCTCAATCGGCCTCCGAAGCGGCCGCCCTCGCCGTGCAGGGCGACCATGACGAGGGAGTCGGTCGGGTGGAAGCCGAGCAGGTAGGGCAGGGCGTCCGCCAGCTCGGCGGGACTGCGCAGGGTGATCTGTGGTTCGGCGGCCGCCGCCGGACCGGCGGGGAGTACCGCGTGGTTGACGGGGGGCTTGCGGGCCGCCGCCTTGCGGGGCCGGCCACCGGACGGGTCGTGTGTTTCCTGGTTCTTCGTCATGGCTCGACGGTCCCGTGCACGGCCGGATCGGGAAACCCCTGTGGATAACTTTATCCACAGGCCCAGGAGCGGCATTGGCGCGATGTCACAGCCATCGGGTTGCATGGGGGCATGAACCCTGACCTGAGGTCTTCCGCCGATTCCGTACTCGCCCGCCTCGTCGGCGATCCGACGGGCACCGCTCGGCTGCGCGAGGACCAGTGGCGGGCCATCGAAGCCCTGGTCGCGCACAAGCGCCGGGCACTGGTGGTCCAGCGCACGGGCTGGGGCAAGTCCGCCGTGTACTTCGTCGCGACCTCGCTGCTGCGGGCGAGCGGGGCCGGACCCACCGTGATCGTCTCGCCGCTGCTGGCGCTGATGCGCAACCAGGTCGAAGCCGCCGCCCGTGCCGGGATCCGCGCCCGCACCATCAATTCCGCCAATCCCGAGGAGTGGGAGGGGATCCAGGCCGAGGTCGCCGCGGGCGAGGTGGACGTGCTGTTGGTGAGTCCGGAGCGGCTCAACAACCCCGACTTCCGCGACCAGGTCCTTCCCAAGCTGTCCGCCGCCACCGGGCTCCTGGTGGTGGACGAGGCGCACTGCATCTCGGACTGGGGGCACGACTTCCGGCCCGACTACCGGCGCCTGCGCACGATGCTCGCGGACCTGCCGCCCGGCGTCCCGGTGCTCGCGACGACGGCCACGGCCAACGCCCGGGTGACCGCTGACGTCGCCGAGCAGCTCGGCACCGGGGCGGGCACGGACGCGCTGGTGCTGCGCGGCCCGCTGGACCGGGAGAGCCTGAGCCTGGCCGTGCTGGCGCTGCCCGACGCCGCGCACCGGCTGGCCTGGCTCGCCGACCACCTGGGCGACCTGCCGGGTTCCGGGATCATCTACACGCTGACCGTGGCCGCCGCCGAGGAGGTGACGGCGTACCTCCGGCACCGGGGGCACACCGTGTCCTCCTACACGGGCAAGACGGAGAACGCGGACCGCGAGCAGGCGGAGAACGACCTCCAGGCCAACCGGGTCAAGGCCCTGGTGGCGACCTCGGCCCTGGGCATGGGCTTCGACAAGCCCGACCTCGGCTTCGTGGTGCACCTGGGGTCGCCCTCGTCGCCGATCGCCTACTACCAGCAGGTCGGTCGCGCCGGCCGCGGGGTGGAGCACGCCGAGGTGCTGCTGCTCCCGGGCCGCGAGGACGAGGCGATCTGGCAGTACTTCGCGTCGGTGGCCTTCCCGCCGGAGGAGCAGGTCCGCCGCACCCTGGACGTGCTGGCCCAGGCCGGGCGGCCGCTGTCGCTGCCCGCCCTGGAGCCCCTGGTCGACCTGCGCCGGACCCGGCTGGAGACCATGCTCAAGGTCCTCGACGTGGACGGCGCGGTGCACCGGGTGAAGGGCGGCTGGACCTCGACGGGCGAGCCCTGGACCTACGACGCGGAGCGGTACGCGTGGGTGGCCCGCCAGCGCTCCGCCGAGCAGCAGGCGATGCGCGACTACGCGTCGTCCACCGGCTGCCGCATGGAGTTCCTGCGGCGCCAGCTGGACGACGAGGAGGCCGCCCCCTGCGGCCGCTGCGACAACTGCGCGGGCGCCCGCTTCACCGTGGAGGTGTCCTCGAAGGCGCTGGACACCGCGCGGGGCGAGCTGGGCCGCCCGGGCGTGGAGTTGGACCCGCGCAAGATGTGGCCGACCGGTCTGGCGGCCGTCGGGGTGGACCTCAAGGGGCGCATCCCCGCGGGCGAGCAGGCCTCGACGGGCCGGGCCCTCGGCCGGCTCTCCGACATCGGGTGGGGCAACCGGCTGCGCCCGATGCTGGCGCCGCAGACGGCCGACCAACCGATTCCGGACGATGTCGCCCAGGCCGTGGTGGCCGTGCTCGCGGACTGGGCGCGGGGGCCCGGCGGCTGGGCTTCCGGGGCGCCGGGCGCGCCCGCGCGACCCGTGGGCGTGGTCTCGCTGCCCTCGCGGAGCAAGCCCCTGCTGATCGGTTCGCTGGCCGCGCGGATCGCCGAGGTCGGGCGGATGCCCCTGCTGGGAGCGCTCGAGTACACCGACCAGGTGCCGGAGTTCGGGCTGCCCTCCTCCAACAGCGCCCAGCGCGTGCGCGGACTCCACCAGGCCTTGACCGTCCCCCCGGCGCTCGCTGCGAGGCTCGAGGAGGCCCCCGGCCCGGTCCTCCTCGTGGACGATCGCGCGGAGAGCGGATGGACCCTCGCCGTCGCGGCCCGACTGCTCCGGCGGGCCGGTGCGAAGGAGGTGTTTCCGCTGGTACTGGCCGTCCAGCCGTGACCGGATGCGTCATCGTCGGCGTGGCGGGGCAAGGATATGAACGGCATACCAGCCAATTACGGTCCGCGGCGGCAATTGCTCGTTGCCGCATGCTCACGGGCCGCGCGAGAATTGCGGTGTTCCCGCTCGGCTCGTCGGCACCCTTGAGGGCCGCCCTGTGGCGCGCCCGCACTCCAGCCGTGCCCATCAACAGCGCGCGTACCCGAAGGGAGGACCGTGACCTTCGGATTCGCCCCGCCCACGACCACCTCGTCGACCATCGCGGCCGGCGGCGCCAGCCGGCACGGCAGACTGTTGGAAGCCGATGAGTGGACCGCTTCCGGCATCCCCTTGCTGAGCAATCCGCGCGAGATCGTCAGCGGGCTGCACGCCCGGCACAGCCCCGTGCCCTCGACCGCGGTGATCGCCGTGCTCGGTCCCGAGGAACGGTTGGTGGCCAGCGCCTCGTTCGTCCAGCGCGCCGACTCGGCGGACGGATGGGAATACCGCAACGCGCTGCTGGCGCGGCTGCGCCGGGTCCTGCCGCACGACCTGCGCAGGCGGACTCCGGTGCGCACGGCGGTGCTGCTCTACTGCCGCGACGGCGACGAGCGGTGGACCGAGGAGGACGGGGCCTGGATGTGGGGGTTGCGGGACGCCTGCACCCTGCACGGGCTGCGCTGCGGCGCGTACATCACCCTCACGCAGGGCGGCTGGCAGGTCCTCGGTGAAGGTCGGGGCGGTCGACGGCCCAGCGCGGACTCCCGCCCGCTGCGCATCGGCGAGATCGTGCCGGACCCGACTCCGCTGACCCTGCGCACCGGTGGGGGCGCGGCCGAGGTCCTGCGTCGTACCGCGGCCCGCTGAGAGCCCGGGGCGCGGCGCCGCTCGGAACGCCCGTGGGCCCCGCGGCGCGAGGACCCGTGGGTCCTTCGCCGCGGGGTTCAGCGGGGCCGGCCGACGGCCCGCCCCGCTGCTCGCCCACGGTGGGTGCGGGACGTCAGACGCCCGCGCCCAGAACCGAGTTGATCCGCTCCGGGTCGCCGCACACGACCAGCAGCGCACCGGCACGCGCGAGCGCGACCGGCAGGGCCGCCACGATCGCGTCAACCGGTCCGCCGTTGACGGCGAAGACCACGACCGGGCGGGCGGCGGCGCGCTGCACCTGCGCCGCGTCCGCATAGAAGACGTCGTCCCGGGCGTCCTGCTGAGCCCAGTACGCGCTCTCGCCGAAGGACAGCTCGTGCACCGCCCACGGGTGCGGGTCGCCGCTGGTGAGCACCAGGACGTCGCCCGGCGCACGGCCGGCGTCGAGCAGCAGGTCCACGGCCTCTTCGGCCGCGTCCAGCGCGCCCTCGGCCGAGGCCGGGATCAGCTGGATCTGCGGCACCGCGGCGGAGACCGACGGTGCGGTGGGGGCCGCGGGAGCGGCCGGGGTGACGGAAGGGGTTCCGGGGGTGGCCTGCTGCGGCACGCGCTGGGCGGGCGGAGCCGGCCGGACCGGACCGGGACGCCCGGGCCGAGGTACGGCGGCGGGACGCGGACCAGGTACGGGGCGGGGGGTCTGCGCGGTGCGGCTCGCGGCCGGCGTGACGCGGGGACCCTGGGCACTCTCGTGAATCTGAGGCTCCTCGTGGGTGAGAGGCATGAGTTGACATCTATCAAACACCGGTGCGAAAGGTACCGGTGGGCTGCACATGAGTGCGATCAGAATTCGAAGCCGAGCTGGCCTCCGTTTTCCAGTTCGAGCGATTCCTCGCTGCGCCGCGCCTTCTTGAGGTGACGCCACTGCGGCAGCGCGTCGAGGTAGGACCACGAGAGCCGGTGGTACGCGGTCGGCCCCCGTTCCTCCAGCGCCGCCCGGTGCACGGGCGAGGGGTATCCGGCGTTGGAGCCGAAGGCGAAGTCCTCGATGCCGTCACCCGGTTCACCGAGTTCGGCCATCATCCGGTCGCGCCACACCTTGGCGATGACCGAGGCCGCGGCGACGGCGACGCAGGACTGGTCGCCCTTGATCACCGTACGGACCCGCCAGGGCGGGCCGAGGTAGTCGTGCTTGCCGTCGAGGATCACCGCGTCGGGCCGCACCGGCAGGGCCTCCAGGGCGCGCACCGCGGCGAGCCGCAGCGCGGCGGTCATCCCGAGCTCGTCGATCTCCTGCGGAGAGGCGTGCCCGAGGGCGTGCGCCGTCACCCAGTCCGCCAGAACGACGGCGAGCTGGTCGCGGCGCTTGGGGGTGATCAGTTTGGAGTCGGTGAGACCTTCGGGCGGGCGACGCAGACCGGTGACGGCCGCGCACACGGTGACGGGACCGGCCCAGGCGCCTCGTCCGACTTCGTCGACCCCGGCTACGACCTTGGCGCCGGTGGTTGCGCGGAGGGAGCGTTCGACGGTGTGTGTGGGTGCTTCGTACGGCATGGCGCCAGCAAGGTTACGCCGCCCGGCGCCGCCTGCACACCCCGGGCCGGTCCTGGCTCACGCAGTGAGCAGCGGCACCAGCACCTGGTCGATCATTTCCCGAATGTCCTGGTCCCCCCATTCGCTCCCGCACACTTTTGATCGGTACATCATGATGGCCGGAATGACATCGGCGACGAACTCCCCGGTGGCGTCCGAACGGACGTCACCCCGTGCGATTCCACGCTGAACGAGGTCCTCGAAGAGTCGACGGGAGGGCTCGGTCAATCCGGTCCTGATCAGCTCATGGAAGCGATCGGCGCTCGCGGTGTCGCATTCGTGAAGAACAGAGCGAAGAGCGGTTCCGGCGCGGGAACTCATCGCGTCCCGCATCCCCCGACACAGCACGACGAGCTCCTCGCGGACGGACCCGTGGTCCGGGATCTCACCGAGCGGCGGAAGCCCGGCCCGCAGCACGTCGGCGACCAGGTCCGCCTTCGAGGGCCAGCGCCGGTAGACGGCGGCCTTGCCCGTACGGGCCCGCGCGGCGACCCCTTCCATGGTGAGCCCGTTCCAGCCGACGGTGCTCAACTGCTCCAGGGCCGCATCGAGGATCGCCGAGTCCAGCTCCGGCCCCCGCCTGCGGCCCTGCGGCTCCGCCGACCAGCGCGAACCCACCACCGTCGCCACCTCCACCCGGCCCACGCACCGGTCGCACACGTTTTCAGCCTTAGTGAACGCTTGCGTTCACTAGATCGCAGCTCCTACCGTGGACCCGCAGTGAACGAATGCGTTCACTATTTCACTTTGGGGGGATCCTCAGTGACAAGTCCGCAACTCGCCAAGCCTCGGATACCGGGCGCCGCCCACCGCGAGGGGCGGCCCGGAGTGGCACTGGCCGTCATCGCGGCGTGCCAGCTCATGGTGGTCCTCGACGCCACCATCGTGAACATCGCCCTCCCGCACATCCAGGAGGCCCTGTCCTTCTCCACCACCGACCTCTCCTGGGTGCTGAGCTCCTACACCCTGACCTTCGGCGGCCTGCTGCTGCTCGGCGGCCGGGCCGGCGACATCCTGGGCCGGCGCCGCGTGTTCATGGCCGGAATCCTGCTCTTCACCCTCGCTTCCCTGCTCGGCGGATTCGCCCAGGAACCCTGGCAGCTCCTGGCCGCCCGCGCGCTCCAGGGCGTCGGCGGAGCCATCGCCTCCCCCACCGCGCTCGCCCTGATCACCACGACCTTCGCCGAAGGACCCGAGCGCAACCGGGCCTTCGGAGTGTTCGCCGCCGTTTCCGCGGGCGGCGGCGCCATCGGCCTGCTCACCGGCGGCATGCTCACCGAGTGGCTCAACTGGCGCTGGGTGCTCTTCGTCAACGTCCCCATCGGCGTGCTGATCGCGGTCCTCGCCCCGCTGTACATCACCGAATCCGAACGCCACCCCGGCCGCTTCGACCTCGCGGGTGCGCTCACCTCCACCGGCGGCATGGCCTCGCTCGTCTACGGCTTCATCCGGGCGTCCGAGAACGGCTGGCGCGACGGCCTGACCCTCGGCTCCTTCGCCACCGCCGTCGTCCTGCTCGCGCTCTTCGCCCTCGTCGAGTCCCGGGCGCGCGAACCGATCACCCCGCTGCGGATGTTCGCCGACCGCAACCGCGCCGGTACCTACTTGATCATGCTCAGCCTCGCCGCGGCGATGTTCGGGATGTTCTTCTTCATCGTGCAGTTCGTGCAGAACGTCCTGGACTTCAGCCCGATCAGGTCCGGCTTCGCCTTCCTTCCCGTGACCGTCGCGATCGTCACCGCGGCCGGTCTCTCCCAGCGCCTCCTGCCGCGCTTCGGGCCCAAGCCCTTCATGGTCCTCGGCTCCACGCTGGTCGGCTGCGGTCTGGCCTGGCTGACCTTCATCCGCACGGATTCCTCGTACGTGTCCGGCGTGCTCGGCCCGATGCTCCTCTTCGGCTTCGGCATGGGCCTCAACTTCGTCACACTCACCCTGACCGCCGTCTCCGGCGTGGCTCCCAAGGAAGCGGGCGCGGCGTCCGGACTGCTCAACGCCAGCCAGCAGGTGGGCGGCTCGCTCGGCCTCTCCATCCTGGTCACCGTCTTCGGCACCGCGAGCCGTACCGAGGCCGAGAAGCAGGTCCCGGACTTCATGGCCCACGCCGACCCTGGTCAGCTGGCCGCGTTCAAGGAGACCGGCCGCCTCCCCGGACCCTGGGGGCACGAGGTACTGGCCCACGGGATCTCGACGGCGTTCATCGCCGCCGTGGGCATGGCCGCCCTGGCCCTGCTCTCGGCGACGCTGGTGATCCGGGTGCGCAAGAGCGACCTGGAAGCCCTCAACGGCGCGGCCGCGGAGGCCGGCCCGGCGGCCTGAGCCCGTCCCTAGTGGGGGGACCGTACGCACCCGGTCGCGCGTACGGTCCCCCGCCGGTCGGCCACCGGCCGTCGATCGGTCGGCGGATCAGCCGGCGGACCGGGACGCGAACGTCCGCAGCGCCGCGCACGTCTCGTACGAGGCCGTCACCGGACGCTCCCGCAGGATCTCCCGGGCCCTGCGGTCACCCAGGCTCATCCCGTACCAGGGGACCTCGCCCGCATCGGCCAGGTCGTCGTTGATCCCGCGCAGCGCGCAGGAGCGCTGCGGTTCGGGCAGCCGGTCCAGTGCCGGGACGGCGTCCGCGGAGAGCGACTGGAAGTAGGCGAGGTCGATCTTGTGCTGCTTCTCGAATCGACTCACGTTGCTCTCCGCGATCATCCCGTCCGGCGACAGCAGGCCGAAGGCCAGTACGGTCACCCCCGCGCTCGCCATCACGGCCCTGGGCAGCCACCGCGCACCGAAGATTCCGGCCGCGATGATCAGTGCGATCACCACCCCGAGCCACAGCTCCATCGTGACGACCGAGACCCGCAGCCGGGTCAGCCCGAAGGCGTCCACATAGAAGTCCATGCGGCGCACCGCGGAAGCGACCACCACCAGGGTGAGCAGGCACAGCACGCCCAGCACCCCGCGCACGAGCCGCCGGTCCCCGGGCCCCGAACGCGGAGCCCAACGCAGCGCGAGGGCGATCACGATCAGGGTGAGCACGGTGGCCCACAGCAGCTGCCAGAAGCCCTGGCGGGCGTACTCGGCGGGGAGCAGGCCCGTGCGCTCCTTCACCTTGTCGTAGCCGCCGAGGAGGACGGCGAGCTGGACGCCGATGAAGCCGGCGAAGAGCAGGTTGAGCAGGACCAACGGCAGTGCCCACTCCACCCGGGACCGGGGCTTCCCCGGGGCGAGGGCGACCCGGTCCCAGCGCAGCGGCGCCCCGGCCGCGCGGGCGGCCGCGAGCGCCACGACCGCACCCAGGGCGAAGAGCAGCAACCGCACCGGCCCGTCCCCGGCGGACACTTCGGGGACCAGCCCGCCGAGGACGTCGGCGAACGCCGCGTCGGCGGACGCGAACAGTGTGCCGAAGACCACCAGCAGGGCGAGCCCCACGCCCGCTGCCTTGACAACGGGCCACCAGTTCCGGCGGTTCCCGCTGCGGCGCGCCATCAGCCCCCGCCACGCCCACCCGATCCCCGTCGGCGCCGCTTCGAGGAAGCCGAGCGGGCTGAGCAGCACCCCGAGCCAGGTGCGGCTGCCGAAGAGGGCGAGGGCGCCGAGCCCGATCGCGGCCAGGATCGCCAGGGTGGAAGGCCAGGCCGATTCCCGCAGCGCCGGTACGACCAGCAGCGCCAGGCTGCCGACCGCCCACACCAGGGTCCAGGGGCGCGGCCGACGCCCCGCCGCGCGCGCGGCGACACCGGCCGCGACGACGGCGGGCACGGCGGCGATCAGCAAACCGGGGCCGACCCCGTCACCGAGCAGCAGGGCCGCGGCGACACCGCTGACCAGGGCGGCGATCAGGGTGCCGGTGCGGATCGGCGCCAGTTCGGCGGGCCGCAGCGCCCTGGCCCAACCGTCCTTCCTGGCCTGCTTCCTGGCCAGACGCTCCGCTTGGCGGGCGGCTTGCTGCGCCTCCCAGTACCGCTGCCGTTCCCAGTGCTGCGCCGCCCTGGCCTGCTGCACGGTAGGCGGCGCCGCGGCTCCCTCGGCCCCTTCGGCCCGGCCGGCGTCGTTCTCTGTCATTGGATCCCCTCCCGACAACCGCCCGCCGAGCACTCGGCCCGGGGGCGGCGAAGCGGTCAGAGTAGGGTCCTGACATGCGCTTTCAGTCGATCAGGGGGTCGTCTGTGGCAGGACCGTGACAGTACTCAACGGCCCGGCAGGGAAACGGATTTACCGCGTCCATGCCGGTTTCGCGCCCCTGCCCGCGTCGCGCTCAGAGCGCCGCGGCCTCCGGGAGCCAGGCGGGCAGGGCCTCCGTCCGTGCCAGCCAGTCCGCCGGCAGGGCCTCGTCGCCGCGGGCGCCCAGCACCCCGCCGACGATGGCGCAGGTCGTGTCCACGTCACCGCCGACCTGCGCGGTCGTCCAGAAGGCCTGCTCGTAGTCGTGCAACGAGCGGGCGGCCGACCACAGGGCGAAGGGCACGGTGTCGTGGGCGCTGGTGCGGCGTCCGCAGCCCAGCACCGCCGCGACGGTGGTGGCGTCGGCGTAGTCCAGCATGCCGCGCGCGCGGCGCAGACCTGCGCCGACCGCGCTGCGCGGTACCAGCGCGATCACCCCGTCCAACAGCTCTCCGGGCGTCGGCGGTCCGGCGGGCGACGCCGCCAGCGCGGCCGCCGCGGCGACCGCCATCGCCCCGCACACGGCCTCGCGGTGCTGGTGGGTGGTGTAGGCGGAGATCTCCGCCTGGTGGGTCGCCTGCTCCGGATCGTCGGCGTACCAGGCGCCGAGCGGGGCGATGCGCATCGCGGCGCCGTTGCCCCACGAGCCCTGCCCGTTGAAGAGGGCCGAGGACAGCTCGCGCCAGTCCTGGCCCTCGCGCACGAGCCGCAGCATGCGGTTGACCGCGGGCCCGTAGCCCCGGTCGAAGTCGTGGTGCTCGGCGAAGGAGGTGGCCAGCGCGTCCTGGTCGATCCGCCCGTGCACGGCGAGGACGGCGGCGACCGAGCAGGCCATCTCGGTGTCATCGGTCCACTGCCAGGGCCCGGACGGCAGCTCGCGCCGCTTGAGCAGCGGGTAGTTGACGGGGACGAAGAACTGGGAGCCCAGCGCGTCGCCCAGCGCCAGCCCTCGGAGGCTGGCCAAGGCGCGTGCGTAGCGCCGGTCGGAAGCGGGTTCAGGGGTCATCGCGGGTCACTCTAGCCGTCCAGGTCGTAGGGCTCGGGTGTGGTCCACCGTTCAAATGGGCGGTCCATCCGGTAGCGGCCGTCGTCCCCCAGCCGCAGGACCCGGAAGTCCCCGTTCGGGGGGTTGGACAGGCACTCGAACTCGGCCACCGACCAGTGGAACCAGCGCATGCAGAACAGCCGCATGGTCAGCCCGTGGGTCACCAGCAGGACGTTCGGCGGATGGTCCGGGGCCTCGAAGCTGCGGTAGAGGCTCTCCAGGAAGGATCCGACCCGGTCGTAGACGTCGGCCCCCGACTCCCCCTGCGCGAAGCGGTAGAAGAAGTGCCCGTAGGCGTCCCGGTAGGCCTTCTGGAGCCGGACGTCGTCGCGGTCCTGCCAGTTGCCCCAGTCCTGCTCGCGCAGCCTCGGCTCCTCCCGCACCCGTACCCGGCCCGGGTCGAGCCTCAGGTCGCGGAAGGTCTGCAGGGTGCGCCGGTAGGGCGAGAGGTACGCGCTGATCGGCTCGTCGCCGAAGAGGACCCGCAGCCGCTCGCCCGTGGCGGCGGCCTGCTCGTGGCCGGTGCGGGTCATCCGCAGGGCGTGGTCGGGCTCCCGTTCGTACACCGAGTCGTCGACATTGCCCTCCGATTCCCCGTGCCGGACGAGGACGATGCGCCGCGGTCGTGCCATTCCATGACCCTAATCCGGCCATCGCCCTCGAACGAGCGGAGCGCGCCGATCACGCATGTGGTCATGGCGACATTCCTAAGGTCACACCGTCATACGGGCGCCGGTCTCAGACCGTCCAGGACGGTTCCAGGTCCACGACGTCGCCGGTCAGCGCCTCGACGTCGGCCTCGGTCTGCGCCCGCAGGGAGAGCCGCTCGACCCGCTCCTGGCGGTATTTGCCGTGCTCGGCCGCCGCGTGCCACATGGACAGCACCAGGAATTCCCGCCCGGGGGCCTCCCCGAAGAGTCCGCGCAGCATCCCGGGCGAGCCCGCCATGGCCGGATTCCACACCTTCTCCTGCATGAGCGCGAAGTGCTCGGTGCGCCCCTCCCGCACCCGGCAGTGCGCCACGCGCACCACGTCGGCATCGGTGAAGCGCGGTTCGAACCCGGTCTTCACGTCGAAGCGGTGGTCGAAGAGGGTGACCCGGGGGTTGGTGTAGGTGCCGTGCTGGGCCGCGGCCAGCCGGTCGTACGAGCGCGCCATGAAGGAGTCGTAGAAGGAACGGCTCTCCCAGAACGCGAAGACGTGCGCGACGCCTTGCCGGCCCCGGCTCCAGCCGCCGCCCTGCCCCCGGAATCCGGGTTCACCCGGCAGCCCCGCCCATTTGCGCTGCCCCCGTTCGAACCCGCGTCGGTCCGTCACCGTGCAGCGAATCCACTTGACCAGCACCGCGCCATCGTACGGTGCCCGGCGCGGCCCGGGTCAGTACTCGGCCCGGTAGATCCGTACCAGTTCGCCCGCGTCCCGGTCGGACAGCCGGATCCCGAACTCCTGGTCGAGGAGCGCGGTCAGCTCGTCGGGCGCGACCGGGTGGCGCTCCGCCCGCCCGTCGGGGTGGAGCGTCGTGAACTCGCCCCGGACGAGGGAGAGCCGGTGGTCGGCTCCCGGCACCCCGGGCCGGTGGACGACCAGCTGCCCGATGAAGGCGGACCGGGGGTGGGAGGAGCTGTAGTGGTTCATCAGGACGTAGTCGACCGGGTGGGTCGGCTGCGGCCCGAAGGCGTACAGGTCCCGCCAGGCACCCTCGCGCAGAAAGGTCAGGACGAGCACGCCGTCGGCCTCCTCGCGCACGGCGTACGACCACTCCCCCTGGGAGACGACCGCTCCCGGCCGACCCAGCGGAACGGGCTCGCGCGGCCCCTGGAGGCCGAACCCGGCGTCGCACAGCCAGGGTTCGCCGTCCACGGTGACGACGAGGACGGCGTGGGTGACGGGCAGGAGCGCGTCACCGCGGGTCCTGTTGCGCGCGCCGCGCCCGGCGACGGTGAAGCCGATCCGCTCCAGGGCGGCGGCGAGCAGGGTGTTCTGCTCGTAGCAGTACCCGCCGCGGCGGCTGCGGACGAGCTTGTCCTCGATGCTCTTGACGTCGAGCGCGATGGGGTGGCCGAGCAGGACGTCGAGGCTCTCGAAGGGGATGGCGGCGGTGTGGGCCCGGTGCACCCCGAACAACGTGCCGAGGTCCGGCCGGAGTTCCCCCGCGTACCCGATCCGCGCCAGATAGGCGTCCAGATCCAGTTCGTCACCGCTCCACATGTCTCCCCCGTCCCTCGGTCCGAAGGCGCCCGTCCGGTACGCCCCGACGCACACACGATGCCACTGGCGCGGCACCCGACCGCCCCCGCCCCCGCCGGGTCGCCCGGGCCCGTCGCGCCTGCGGTCAGGCGGCGCTCCACCCCGGGACCGTCGGGAGCAGCTGCTCCGCAAGACGGATCAGCATCGGGTCGTCGGGCAGCTGCCCGTCCTGGCGCCAGACGACCAGCTCGAAGGAGCCGCCGCTGTCCTTGCCGTCCCTGGCGACCGACAGGGTGCGGGCCATCACGCCGGGCGCCGCGCTGCTCTTGCCGCCGCCCGCGTTGAAGGTGAGGGACAGCGTCCGCTCCGAGGAGAGGAACGCCGCGTGCCCCAGGACGGTCTGCTTCTGCACCCCGCCGCCGAGGAGGTCGGCCAGTTGGGCCACCGGCATCCGGTCCCCGGACGAGGAGAGCTTCACGTGGTGGCTCTTGAACTGGACGTCCGCCGAGGGGCTGACCTTCTTGGTTCCGTCGGGGCGGTCGATCACGCCGTCGTTGCCCCAGGCGTTCACCGCCTGCTCGCCCGGCGTTCCGAGCAACACGGCCAGGTCGGGCCGGTTCAACGCCGTACACATCTGCGCGCCGGAGACCTGCGGCGCCGCCGGAGCGGCGCTGCGCGAAGGCGAACAGACGGCCGGCTTGTTCGCGTCGGCCGTGTTCCCGGCCGCGTTCTGCACGCTCCACAGGACCCCCACGAGTCCCCCGACCACCACCACGGCAGCCACTGCCTGAGCCCCCGCGCTCATGCCCTTCTTGGATCCGGATCTTTCCTCGACCATGTCCCCCGCGTCCCCCACCTCGACGTTCGCGCCAGTTGCGCGCCGATGGAGCCTAACCGGTGATCGTTTTCCGGGGAACAGATAAATACCGCCCGGTAACTCGGTACGGAAGACACCGAGAGCGGTGGAGCCCGGCCGGCTCCACCGCCCTGAGCGGCTACCTCACACGCCCCGCGCCGTGGGCCCGTGCGATCCGTACGACCCGTGGAAGACGTTGCGCTCCGCGGCACGCCGACCTGGATGGCTCCGTTCCTCCGCCGGGTAGCCGACCGAGACCAACAGGGCGATGGCCAGATCGTCGCGGCCGTCGATCCCGATCACCTTCTTCACCTTGCCCTCGTCCCAACCGTTCATGGGCGAGGTCGCCAGACCCGCCTCCGTGGCAGCGAGCATCAGGAACGAGGCCGCGATCATGGCGTCCTTGACCGCGTACTCCCGCAGCAGGCCGCGCCGGTCGAGATCCTCCTGGAAGGCCCTCGACGCGGCGGAGAACATCGCGATGAACTCGTCGTTCCATGCTCCGATGCGCCGTGCCTGCTCATGGACGTCGCTGTGGTCATCACGCCAGGACTGCGGCTCGGCGACGAAGACCAGTACGACCGGGGCCTCCTGGGGCTGGGGCTGGCCTCCGGTGGCCCATGCCAACCCCGCACGGCCTTCTTCCGCGGACACCGCGACGATCGACCGGTCCTGCAGGTTCCAGCTGGTGGGGGCCTCGATCGCGAGATCGAGGAGCGCGTCGAGCGTGCTCGGCGGAATCGGGTCGGGCCGGTAGTGGCGGACGGTGCGGCGGGTGCGGATCGCTTCCGCGACGGACATCGTGTGGCTCGTCACGTAACTCACTATTAGAGAGTGACTCTCCATCGGGAAGAGGGCACCTTTTTGTGCGTTACTCTCCCGGCATGAAGACCCTCGTGGAAGCATCCGGACTGCCCGCCGACGTCTACTCCGCGAAGTGCCCGACGCGCCAGGTCCTCGACCACATCTCCGGCAAGTGGACGATCCTCGTCGTGGACGCCCTCCTCGAAGGGACCCTGCGCTACACCGACTTGGCGCGGCGCATCGAGGGCGTCTCGCAGAAGATGCTCACCCAGACGCTGCGCGGCCTGGAGGCCGACGGGTTCGTCACCCGCACCGTGTACCCCACCGTTCCGCCCCGGGTCGAATACGACCTGACGGAGCTCGGTCGCAGTCTGGCGGAGCCGATCGCCGCACTCCGCCGCTGGACCGAAACCCATATCAACGAGATCGAGCGGGCCCGGGCCCGGATCACCTCGCAGGCGGCGGAAACCGCCTGAGCGGTCGCATCGGACGCGATGGGCAGTGACGCCGACGGGGAGCCGGCATGTCGCCGACTCCCCGCTGTGGCCAGGCACGTCATGCCTGGTGGGCGCCTACTTTCAGCTGCAACCGCTGGTCGAGCCGCAGCCCTCGCAGATGTAGCAGGAACCGGCGCGCTGCATCTTCGTCCCGCAGGAGAAGCACAGCGGTGCGTCGGCGCTCACGCCGAGCTGCATCTCCACCAGTTCCGCGTTCGAGTGCGCCTGCTTGGGGGCGGGCACCTCCACGATCGCGACCGGCTTCGGGGTGGCCGGGACCACCGTGAGCGGGGCCGCCGGAGTCAGGGACTCCGTGTCCAGCTCCTCTTCGAGCGGCTCGTACGAACCGGTGTCGAGGTGGCGCTGACGCTCTTCGGCGGAGTGGATGCCGAGGGCGGAGCGGGTCTCGAAGGGCAGGAAGTCGAGCGCCACGCGGCGGAAGATGTAGTCGACGATCGACTGCGCCATCCGCACGTCCGGGTCGTCCGTCATACCGGCCGGCTCGAAGCGCATGTTCGTGAACTTCGCGACGTACGTCTCCAGCGGGACGCCGTACTGCAGGCCGACCGAGACCGCGATGGAGAAGGCGTCCATCATGCCCGCGAGGGTGGAACCCTGCTTGGACATCTTCAGGAAGACCTCGCCCAGACCGTCGTCCGGGTAGGAGTTCGCCGTCATGTACCCCTCGGCGCCACCGACCGTGAAGGAGGTGGTGATGCCCGGGCGGCCCTTGGGCAGGCGCTTGCGGACCGGGCGGTACTCGATGACCTTCTCGACCGCCGTGCGGATGGTCTCCTCGGCCTTCGCGGTGACCTCGACCTTCTCCTCTTCCTTCTTCTTCGCGGAGAGGGGCTGGCCGACCTTGCAGTTGTCGCGGTAGATCGCGAGCGCCTTGACGCCGAGCTTCCAGGCCTCGAAGTAGATCTCCTCGATCTCCTCGACGGTCGCCGTCTCCGGCATGTTGACCGTCTTGGAGATCGCGCCGGAGATCCACGGCTGGATCGCGGCCATCATCCGGACGTGGCCCATCGCGGAGATGGAACGCTCGCCCATCGCGCAGTCGAAGACCGGGTAGTGCTCGACCTTGAGGCCCGGGGCGTCGACGACCACGCCGTGCTCGGCGATGTGGGCGACGATGGCCTCGATCTGCTCCTCCTGGTAACCCAGGCGGCGCAGGGCCTGCGGGACGGTGCCGTTGACGATCTGCATCGAGCCGCCGCCGACGAGCTTCTTGAACTTGACCAGGGCCAGGTCCGGCTCTACGCCCGTGGTGTCGCAGGACATCGCGAGACCGATGGTGCCGGTCGGCGCGAGCACGGACGCCTGCGCGTTGCGGAAGCCGTTCTTCTCTCCGAGGCGCAGGACGTCCTGCCAGGCCTCGGTGGCGGCGGCCCAGATGGTGTTGTCCAGGTCCTCGGTGCGCGGCGCGACGGCGTTGGCGTCGGAGTGCTGCTTCATGACGCGCTTGTGCGACTCGGCGTTGCGGGCGTAGCCGTCGTACGGGCCCACGATCGCGGCGAGCTCGGCGGAACGCTTGTACGCGGTACCGGTCATCAGCGAGGTGATCGAGGCGGCGAGGGTGCGGCCGCCGTCCGAGTCGTACGCGTGGCCGGTGGCCATCAGCAGGGCGCCGAGGTTGGCGTAGCCGATGCCCAGCTGGCGGAAGGCGCGGGTGTTCTCGCCGATCTTCTGCGTCGGGAAGTCCGCGAAGCAGATGGAGATGTCCATCGCCGTGATGACCAGCTCGACGACCTTGGCGAAGCGCTCGGCGTCGAAGGACTGGTTGCCCTTGCCGTCGTCGCTCAGGAACTTCATCAGGTTGAGCGAGGCGAGGTTGCAGGACGTGTTGTCCAGGTGCATGTACTCGCTGCACGGGTTCGACGCGGTGATGCGGCCGGACTCGGGGCAGGTGTGCCAGTTGTTGATCACACCGTCGTACTGGATGCCCGGGTCGGCGCAGGCCCACGCGGCCTCGGCGAGCTTGCGGAAGAGCGCCTTGGCGTCGACCTTCTCGATGACCTCGCCGGTCATGCGGGCGCGCAGGCCGAACTCGGTGCCGTTCTCGACGGCCGTCATGAACTCGTCGTTCACACGGACGGAGTTGTTGGCGTTCTGGTACTGGACGGACGTGATGTCGTCGCCGCCCAGGTCCATGTCGAAGCCCGCGTCGCGCAGGGCGCGGATCTTCTCCTCTTCCTTCACCTTGGTCGCGATGAAGTCCTCGACGTCCGGGTGGTCCACGTCCAGGACGACCATCTTGGCCGCGCGACGGGTGGCGCCGCCCGACTTGATCGTTCCGGCGGACGCGTCGGCGCCGCGCATGAAGGAGACCGGGCCGGAGGCGTTGCCGCCGGAGGAGAGCAGCTCCTTGGAGGAGCGGATGCGGGAGAGGTTCAGGCCGGCGCCGGAGCCGCCCTTGAAGATCATGCCCTCTTCCTTGTACCAGTCGAGGATCGACTCCATGGAGTCGTCGACGGCCAGGATGAAGCAGGCCGAGACCTGCTGCGGCTGGGGCGTGCCGACGTTGAACCACACCGGCGAGTTGAAGCTGAAGATCTGGTGCAGGAGCGCATAGGTCAGCTCGTGCTCGAAGATCTCGGCGTCGGCGGGCGAGGAGAAGTAGTCGAAGTCCTCGCCGGCCTTCGTGTAGGTCTTCACGATCCGGTCGATCAGCTGCTTGAGACCGGTCTCGCGCTGCGGGGTGCCGACGGCCCCGCGGAAGTACTTGCTGGTGACGATGTTGACCGCGTTCACCGACCAGAAGTCGGGGAACTCGACGCCACGCTGCTCGAAATTGACCGAGCCGTCGCGCCAGTTGGTCATGACGACGTCACGACGTTCCCAGGACACCTCGTCGTACGGGTGCACGCCGGGGGTCGTGTGGATGCGCTCGATCCGAAGGCCGCCCTTGGCCGCCTTGGTTCCCTTGGTGCGGGAACCTCGCGCCGAGCCGCTCGCCGTCTCTGTCATGCCGCCTCCCATATGCGGGCGAAACGCCCTAATGTGCCAGCGAAATTCCCCGGCACGGTTTTGACTGTGATCTACGTACGTGGCCTGGCTGATCCCGGCCGCACTGCGGCCGCCCGGTCAGTCGGCGGCGGAGGCGGGCACGGGGACCGCGGAGGTCCCACCGGGCTCGCACTCTTGGGTGTGAGTCCGCCGGTCACGGAGTTCCGTGATGGCGGTCTCGAAGTCTTCGAGGGAGTTGAACGCCTTGTAGACGGACGCGAACCGGAGGTACGCGACCAGGTCCAGCTCCTGCAACGGGCCGAGTATGGCCAGACCCACGTCATGGGTGGTCAGCTCGGCACTACCGGTGGCGCGCAGCGCTTCCTCGACCCGCTGGCCGAGCTTGGCGAGGGCGTCCTCGGTGACGGGTCGTCCCTGGCAGGCCTTGCGGACGCCGGAGATGACCTTGGTGCGACTGAAGGGCTCGGTGACCCCACTGCGCTTGATCACCATCAGTGACGCGGTCTCGACCGTGGTGAAACGACGAGAGCAGTCCGGGCACTGACGGCGCCTGCGGATCGACGTCCCGTCGTCCGTGGTGCGACTGTCGACGACGCGGCTGTCGGGATGCCTGCAGAAGGGGCAGTGCAAAGCTCCGGACCCTTCTTCTCGGCACGACTGAACAACCTCCCGATAGGCCCGCGCAGCGACAGCTGACCACAGAGGCAGGGCCCTGTCAGGGGTTCGGGAAGCAGTCACCAGCATATGCGATGTCGGGCCGCTCGGCAGACCGAGGACCACAACCTCTGGGTGACTTCGCTCATCCAACCACTAGATCTTGGGTTGTGGAGGATTTACCGCACTCCGCGTGTCGCAGCCCCCGATGGCCGGATCCGGGGGTTCCGAGTGCCACACTGGGCGCGGAAGTGGACGGGGCGATTCAACCGGCAAGGGTACCGTAAGCGGAAGGTGTCCGACCGAACCCGCGTTCGGCCACCCGCTCGTCTATACACCCCTCCACATGACCACGATGAGCGATCTGCGATTTTTCACTCGAACGTGTGTTTGGCGCAACCTTTCGAAAGCTACTACCGTTGTCCAGCTAGGGAGAACATTTCGAGAGGGGCCGACGTGACCACCACCGCAGACAGTGCCACCATCACTGCCCAGAACCGCTCCCAGAGCCGACTCGAGCCGGTGCATGCAATGAACGACTCAAGCCTGAACCCGGAGGCGGAGCCCGTCCGCCCCGCACGCTCGCTGCCAGGGCGACCTCCAGGCATCCGCGCCGACAGCTCCGGACTCACGGACCGGCAGCGGAGGGTCATCGAGGTCATCCGTGACTCGGTGCAGCGCCGCGGCTACCCGCCGTCGATGCGGGAGATCGGCCAGGCGGTCGGCCTGTCCAGCACGTCTTCGGTGGCCCACCAGCTGATGGCCCTCGAGCGCAAGGGCTTCCTGCGCCGCGACCCGCACCGCCCCCGCGCGTACGAGGTACGGGGCTCCGACCAGCCCAGCTCGCAGCCCACGGACACCACCGGCAAGCCCGCCGCCTCGTACGTTCCCCTGGTCGGCCGGATCGCCGCGGGCGGCCCGATCCTCGCCGAGGAGTCGGTCGAGGACGTGTTCCCCCTCCCCCGCCAGCTCGTCGGCGACGGAGAGCTCTTCGTCCTCAAGGTCGTCGGCGACTCCATGATCGAAGCCGCCATCTGCGACGGCGACTGGGTCACCGTCCGCCGCCAGCCCGTCGCTGAGAACGGTGACATCGTCGCCGCGATGCTCGACGGCGAAGCCACGGTCAAGCGGTTCAAGCGCGAGGACGGCCACGTCTGGCTCCTCCCGCACAACTCCGCCTACCAGCCCATCCCCGGTGACGAGGCGACCATCCTCGGCAAGGTGGTCGCGGTACTGCGGCGCCTCTGACGGCCGCCGCCCCCATCCGGCCCCGGGACTCACTGCGCCGTGTCCCGGGGCTGCTCTTTGCCCGGCCCCGCCGCCCTCGTCCGTCCTCGGACGGCCCGGGCGGCGCCGCTCACTTGCCGTCGGCCTGCGCGGTCGCGTCGATGGCGGCCAGCGAGCGGCGGACCTGGTTGCGGTCCGTGGTGTACCAGAAGTCCGGCAGCGTGGCCCGGACGAAGCTGCCGTAGCGCGCGGTGGCGAGGCGGGGATCCAGGACCGCGACCACTCCCCGGTCCCCGGAGGCCCGGACCAGACGGCCCGCGCCCTGCGCCATGAGCAGCGCCGCGTGGGTCGCGGCCACGGCCATGAAACCGTTGCCGCCCCGCTCCTCCACGGACTTCTGCCGGGCGCTCATCAGCGGGTCGTCGGGGCGCGGGAACGGGATCCTGTCCATGACCACGAGCTGGCAGCTGGGTCCGGGCACGTCCACGCCCTGCCAGAGCGAGAGGGTGCCGAACAGGCAGGTCTTCGGATCGGCGGCGAAGGCCTTGATCAACTCGCCGAGCGTCTCCTCGCCCTGGAGCAGGATCGGGTTGTCGAGCCGCCCGCGGAGCTCCTCGGCGGCCGCCTTGGCTCCGCGCATGGAGGAGAACAGGCCGAGGGTGCGGCCGCCCGCCGCCTCGATCAGCTCGGCCAACTCGTCGATCATGTCCCCGCGGGTGCCCTCGCGGCCGGGGGTGGCCAGGTGCTTGGCGACGTAGAGGATGCCCTGCTTCGGGTAGTCGAAGGGCGAGCCGACGTCGAGGCCCTTCCAGACGGGGACGTCCTCCCCCTCGACCCCTTCGGGTGACAGCCCCATCGAGGCCGCGACACCGTTGAAGTCGCCGCCGAGCTTCAGGGTGGCGGAGGTCAGGACCACGGAGCGGTCCTCGAACAGCTTCTCGCGCAGCAGCCCGGACACCGAGAGCGGGGCGACCCGCAGGGTGGCGCCGAACCGGTCGTGGCGCTCGTACCAGACCACGTCGTACTCGGAGCCGAGGGTGATCCGCTCCGCCACGCCGTGGATGCTCTCCACCGCGGCGAGCGCCTGCTTGCGGACCGCGTCCTCGTCGTGGACGGACTTGTCGCGGGTGCCGCCGATCGCCGAGATCACGTTGCGCGAGGCGTCCCGGAGGGCCAGCAGGGCGTAACCGAGGTCTTCCGGGATCTCTTCCAACCGGCCGGGCAGGGCCAACTCCATCACCCGCTCGAAGGTCTCGGCGGCCGTCTGGAGGGAGTCGGCGATCTTCTCGTTGACCAGCTTCGCGGACCGCTTCACCGCGCGGTTGACCTGGCCGGGAGTGAGCTCGCCGGTGGCGACACCGGTCACCCGGGAGACCAGCTCGTGGGCCTCGTCGACGATCAGCACTTCGTGCTGCGGGAGCACCGGAGCGCCCTCGATGGCGTCGATCGCGAGCAGCGCGTGGTTGGTGACCACGACGTCGGCGAGCTTGGCGCGCTCGCGGGCGGCCTCGGCGAAGCACTCGGCGCCGTAGGCGCACTTCGTCGCACCCAGGCATTCCCGCGAGGAGACGGAGATCTGGGCCCACGCCTTGTCGGAGACGCCCGGGGTGAGGTCGTCCCGGTCCCCGGTCTCCGTCTCGTCCGCCCAGTCGCGCAGGCGCAGCAGGTCCTGGCCGAGCTTGCTCGTCGGGGCAGCCGCTTCGAACTGGTCGAAGAGGCCCTCCTCCTCGTCCTGCGGGGCCCCTTCGTGGAGGCGGTGCAGGCAGAGGTAGTTGGAGCGGCCCTTGAGCATGGCGAACTGCGGCCGCCGGCGCAGCTGCGGGTGCAGCGCCTCGACCGTGCGCGGCAGGTCGCGCTCGACGAGCTGGCGCTGGAGCGCGAGCGTGGCGGTGGCCACGACCACGCGCTCGCCGTGCGCGAGCGCGGGCACCAGATAGCCGAGGGACTTTCCGGTGCCCGTGCCTGCCTGGATGAGCCGGTGGGAGTTGTCGTCGATCGCTTCGGCGACGGCTTCGGCCATGGCCACCTGGCCGGGACGCTCCGTGCCGCCGACGGCGGTGACGGCGGCGTGCAGCAGGTCGGTGAGAGAGGGCTTCGTCATAGCACTGCCAACCCTACGGGGCGCCACCGACAGCGACCGCACCGGCGAGTGGTCACGAGGGGTACAGGGGATTGGGCACGCTGCCGTGGACGACGGCGTGCGGGCGGTTCGGACGGTCCCGGTAACCGTCCTCGTGGAGCCGGTTCCGGTTGAGGCAGAGCCGGTCGATCCGCTCGGTGAGCAGGTCGAACAGCTCGTACCGCTCCTTCAGCTCGGGGAAGCGGTCGTGGTGGCGGAGGATCTCCGCCCGTACGAGCGACCAGAAGTCACGCTCCGGGACGCCGAGCCGGTCCTCGCAGATCGCCGAGAGGTAGCGGAAGACGCCGACGAAGAGTCCCGAGTGGATGAACTGCGGCAGGAAGTCCGCGGGCTCGGTGAGCAGGACCGCGCGGACCTCGTCGGGCATGGTGGCGTGCTCGGGCAGGGGGTCACGGCTGACGTTGACGTCGTCCACGAAGTCCTTGACCGCGAGCCGGACCGGGACGTCGCGCTCGTCGAAGATCACGATCGCGTTCTCTCCGTGGGGCGAGAAGACCGTGCCGTAGCGGTAGAGGAAGCGGAGCAGGGGCGGCAGGAGCGCGGCGAAGAGGTGCTGCAGCCAGATCTTCGCGGGCAGGCCGGAGCGGGCGACCAGCTCGACGGTGAAGGACCGCCCGCGCGGGTCGGTGTGCAGGAGCGAGGCGAGCGTCCGGGCCCGCTCGCCGGGGGCGAGGTGGCGGGCGAGCGGCTCGCGCCAGATCGCGCCGAGCAGCTCGCGGTACTGGTACGGCACCTCGGGCAGCCCGTCGTAGACGGGGTGCCGCACGGTGACGGAGGCGACCTCGCCGAGCAGGACGACCCCGCACTCGTCGCGCAGGAAGGGGTCGGCGTCGCGCAGGGAGTGGATCCAGGCCGTGACGGCGGGCGCGGCGAGGGTGAGGTCGGTGGGCAGGCCGCGCCAGACCATGGTGTTGAAGACGGCCAGGGGGAGCTTGACGGTGTGCCGGTCGGGCCGGGTGACGTTGAGGAAGGTGCGGATCGACTGCTGGGGCAGGCGCACGTCGGGGTCCGCGGGCAGCGGCACGAGCGCGCCGGACGCCAGGGCGGGGGCGAAGAGGGGGAGCACGACCTCGTCCCACTGCCAGGGGTGGACCGGGAGGTAGAGGTAGCCGCGCGGGTCGAGTCCGCGGTCGCGCAGGGCCCGGTCGAAGGCGGCTCGGGTGACGGGGTCCAGTTCGGCCGCGTAGAGCCGGGCGGGATCCTCCAGGCCGGCGGCGCCCCGGTAGGTGGCGAGGGAGGTGTGGGCCGCGAGCCAGGGCAGCCGCTGGCGGGTGCGGGCCTCGGGGGCCCAGGCCGCGGCGTCGGCGGCCGAGAAGCCGAGGCGGCCCTTGTTGAGGACGAGCCAGGGGTGGCCGCTCTGGTGGCCTTCGAGGGCCGCGTAGTCGAGGTCGGCCAGGAGGTCGGCGGTGAGGGCGGTGTGGTCGATGCGCGCGTCGGCGGCGAGGGTCGCGCTCAGTTCCCGGACGAGGTGGCCGAGGGTGGTGCCGTCGAGACCGAGGAGTTCCCGGGCGAGGACGAGGAAGCCGTACGGGTCCCCGAAGGCGCCGGCCGGTGCGGTCGAGGGCGCGGCGGCCGTGCGGGTGATCGTGGTGGCGTCGACCTGCCAACTGCCGTAGGCGCGGCGGCGGGCCCGGAATCCGAGGGAACTGCCGTCGTCCAGGGTGAGTGTCCAGGCGTCGCCGTCGGCGGCCGGGGCCGGAACGGGCCGGACGATCTCCTCGTAGGCGAATTCGCCCAGCATCTTGGCCAGCAGGCGCCGCGCGGCGAAGTCCCAGGTCGAGCGGGTGAGTTCGGGTGGGGTGCGGGGATCTTGGGGCGACGGTGCCAGGGCCGCGTCGGTGGAGTCGGAGGCAGGGGAAAAATTCGGCACAGGACTCCTCGGGATCGGGAACTTACCTGCGTGACGCAGAGTTTTTATGGTCAGAGGAGATGGCGCAGGGCCCGCTCGCGGATCATCAGGGCGGCGCGCTTCTCGGGCAGGTCGACTTCCGCGGAACAGCGGAAGCCGGAGTTGAGGAAGGCTGATACGGAGGGGGTGTTGCGCATGTCCGGTTCGGCGATGACACGCGTGCAGCGGGGGCGGTTCTCGAAGACGAGGTCGGCGACGGCCCGCAGCAGAGTGGTGCCCAGTCCCCTGCCCCGGTTCGTTCCGTCTCCGATGAGCAGGTGGATACCGGTGTCGTGGGGGCGCGCCGGGTAGTACCGGGCGATCGGGTCGAGGTCGGCCCGGTAGATCTCCCAGTAGCTCATCGGGGTGCCGTCGAGGACGCCGAGGCAGGGAATGCTGGAGCCGTCCCCGTCGAGCTGCTCCCGCAGGTGCGCGGCGGTCACGGAGGCGGGGCCCGCGAGTTCCCAAAAGGCCGCCACCTCGGGGTCGTTCATCCACACGGCCAGCAGGTCCAGATCGCGTGCGAGGCGTACGGGCTCCAGGCGGAAGGCGCCGAAGACCGTGGCGGCGGGTCCCCAGGCGGCCGGTGACTCCATGCGGTCGGCTTCGGCGAGCAGTGACAGCAGCCCACCGGGAAGGCGCAGTTCGAGGGTCCCGTCGGCGGTGGAGTCGGCCTCGGCGGAGCTGGTGTCGGTGGAGCTGGTGTCGGTGGAGTAGGCATCGGTGGAGGGCATGGCGCTCTTCTCCGCGTCAATCGTGAAGGGGGTTGGCGATGGTGACGTAGACGGACTGGGTGTCGACGGGGCCGACGAGCTCGTCGAGGCCGCCGAGGCGGGTGAGCAGGTTCGCCTTGCACCGCAGGGTGGGTGAGTCGAGCAGCTGGGTCGGGAGCGGCCCGAGGGCGGCGGCCTTGCCGAGGAAGCGGCGGAAGGCGGCGAGCAGGACCCGCTCGTCGGCGAGCCGCTGGGCACCGAAGGCCCCGATGAGACCGAAGACGTTGTTGATGGCCAGGTAGTAGGCGAAGCGCTCGTCGGTGACGGCGTCCGGGACGAAGGTGTCGCTGGCGGCGCCGATGCCGGGCAGCCGGTGCTCCAGTTCCGCGCGGTGGGAGTCGCGGAAGTAGTAGCCCTGGTTGTCGCGGTAGCGGCCGCCGACGGGCCAGCCGGCGGCGTCGAGCAGGACCAGGGTGTTCTGTTGGTGCGCCTCCAGGGCGATGCCCGCGAGGGCGTCGAGGGCGAGGACCGGCAGGACGACGTGGTCGAGGTAGCGCAGGAACCACTCGGCGGCGACGGCCGATGTGGACCGGCCGGTGGCGAGGGAGAGCCGGGCGACCAGGTCGGCCAGACGTGAACGCATCGTGGTGCGGCCGGGCCACGGGCGGGGCGAGGTGAGCGCGGCGACGCAGACGACGTCGTCGCCCGGACGGAAGGGGTTGTGGCGCAGCAGGGCGTCGAGGCCTGGGACGGGAGTGCCGTCCACGGCGTCGACGGCGACCCAGGCGGGGTCGCGCACGATGTCGAAGCCGGGGTGGACCGCCTGCCACTGCTCGACCAGTCCGGAGCGCAGCAGCCGGTGCACCTCGACGCCGCGGTGGAGTTCCTTGCGGAGGTTCTCCCTGCGGGAGTTGGTGATGCGCAGGCCGAGCGAGAGCTTGATCATCGCTGCGGCGCCGGGGCGATGGACGGTGCGGATGGAGGAGGTCGGGTACCAGGGGTCGCCGTGGGGCCCGAGGTCGTGCAGGAGTCCCGCGTCGAGGAGGGCGGTGACCTCGGGGCGCTGGAAGAGGTCACGGGCCTGCCAGGGATGCAGGGGAAGGGGGGTGGTGCCGTCGGGGATCCGCAGGCCCGGGGCGAGGCGGCCGAGCAGCCGTTCGGCGGGGACGGGACGGCCGCGTTCGGTCCAGGCCGAGTCGGTGGCGAGGACGGAGGGGTCCACAGCGGTCCAGTGCAGGGGGAAGGAGACGTGGAGTTCGGGTGAGTAGCGGCGGACCTCCGCCTCGGAGAGGCCCTCGCGGCTCTTCGGGGTGGGGTGGAGGGGGTGACCCAGGAGCAGGGACTGCTCGGCCGTGAGGAAGAGCTCTCCGCAGACGGGGGCGGGGGGCACGGGGCGGGTGCGCCGGTCGGCGATGAACTCGGCGGTGCGCCGCACCGAGTCGGCGACCCGGCCGACCAGGTCGGCGCCACCGCGCGCACCGCCCTCGCGGGCGATGAGCCCGGCGAGGGTGACGGCGTCCAGGGCGGGGGCGTCGGCGGGGGCGCCTTCGAGCCGGGCGGGGGCGAAGCGGTGCCAGCCCGTCGGGGACCAGTGCCGGACCGCGACGAGCAAGGCCGTGCCGGAGGCGGGAAGGGGGATGCGCAGCAGGGTTGCGAGGGGGCCGGCGGGGCGGCCCAAACCGCTCTCGCGGACCCAGCAGCGCAAGAGGTTCTCCACGGCCGCCGCCTCGGCCGCGATGGCCGGGTCGGCGTGGTCCAGCAGATCGGGCAGCGCCAGCGGGTCGGGTCCGGGTGGGCCGGGGTTGGTACCGGTGCTGGTGCTGGTACCGGTGCCGGCGGGCCCGGGCTCGGTCGGGGGGTGCGGCCTGGGGATGCCGTCCTTCTGGCGGGGGACGGTGGCCGGGGGTGCCACCGCTGCCTGCGGTGGTGCTGCCTCCGGGGCCGGGGCCGGGGTGTGCTCGGCCGGGTCCTGGGGCTGGTGCGGCGCGGGGTCGGGAGTGGAGGTCACGGAGTTCCTTGCGCAGACTCGGTTCGGCGGAGGCTCGGTCAGGGGTGCCGGGTGCGTTCGACCGCGGTGACGGCGTCGGCGAGGCGGTCCAGGACGGCCACGGCCTGCTCGTCGGTGATGGTGAGCGGGGGCAGGAGCCGCACGACGCTGGAATGGCGCCCGCCCAGCTCGACGATGAGGCCGCGGTCCAAGCACTCCTGGCGCACGGCGGCGGCGAGCTGCGGAGCGCCGTCCCCCGCCGGGGCGTCCGGGGCGTCCGGGTCGACGAGTTCGAGGCCCAGCATCAGGCCGCGGCCGCGGACGTCGCCGATGCAGGGGTGCTCGGCGGCCAGCGCGCGCAGGGCGGTGAGCATCCGGTCGCCCACCTCGGCCGCGCGCGCGTCCAGGCCGTTCTTCCGGACGTGGGCCAGGGTGGCCGTACCCGCGGCCATGGCGAGTTGGTTCCCGCGGAAGGTACCGGCGTGGGCGCCCGGTTGCCAAACGTCCAGTTCGGCCCGGTACACGATCACGGCGAGCGGCAGGCTGCCGCCGATCGCCTTGGACAGCACCATCACGTCCGGGACCACCCCGGCGTGGTCGACGCCCCAGAAGGCGCCGGTGCGCCCGACCCCGGTCTGCACCTCGTCGGCGATGAGCGGGATGCCCCGGGCCGCGGTGATCTCGCGCATCCGACGCAGCCAGGCGTCCGGCGCGGGGATGACCCCGCCCTCGCCCTGGACGGGTTCGAGGATCATCCCGGCGGGCAGGGGCACCCCGCTCTTGGGGTCGTCCAGGAGGCTCTCGGTCCAGCGGGCCCCGAGACGGGCTCCCTCGGGCCCGCCCACGCCGAACGGGCAGGCGTAGTCACGGGGGTAGGGCAGCCGGGTCACCTCGACGTCCCGGGCTCCGCCGGACGCGGCCAGCGAGCCGGCCGTCATGCCGTGGTAGGCGCCGGTGAAGGCGAGCAGGCCGCCCCGGCCCGTCGCGGTGCGGACGAGTTTCAGGGCCGCCTCGACCGCGTCCGTACCGGCCGGTCCGCAGAACTGGACGCGCGCGTCGGCGGCCAGCGCCGGCGGCAGGTTCGTGAACAGCTCCGTGGTGAAGGCGTCCTTGACCGGTGTGGCCAGGTCGAGGACGTGCAGCGGAGCCCCGGAGTCGATGACCTTGCGGATCGCCTCCAGCACCACCGGGTGGTTGTGTCCCAGCGCCAGGGTTCCGGCGCCGGAGAGGCAGTCGAGGTACCGGCGGCCGTCGGCGCCCTCGATGGTCATGCCCCGGGCGCGGACGGGGACGATGGGCAGCGCCCGGGCGTAGGTCCGGGCGGCGGACTCCCGGAGCGACTGCCGACGCAGGATCCCCTCCGGTCCGCCGCCCGCCCCGACCCCGCAGCCCCCCGTACCGTCCGGGACCCCCGGGGGTGCGGACGGCGCCCGCCCCGACTGCGCGGGCACGAGCGGCGCGGGCTCGTCGGACGCTTCGGGCGTGAACGGTTCGACGATGGACGGTGCGCCGGCGGTCCGTGCCGCCGCCGCGGCCGACTCGGTCAAGGCCACGGGTGTCGGTCCTCCCAGTTGGATCGCCCTGCCCGGTGCACGGGCGCCCGGTTGCTCGGGTGCTCTCGCGGATCGCGTGTCGAACACGAACACCGCTCCCCCATCCCCCGTACGTACCAACGACGGTGACGGCGGCGGATCACGGGCGGCGCCAAGATCCTTGCGGGCAGGGGCCGTCCGGTCCGCAACCGCGGCCCCGCCCGGTGTCGTCCCCCAGGACATCGGCATAGTGGGGTGCTGCACTCCACGCCTCGACCCACCCAGGGAGATTCACGACATGCGACGACCGAACCGACCGGTCACCGCCGTACTGTGCGCGGCCGCGCTCGCGCTGACCGCGGCGGCCTGCGGACCCGGCAACGGTGAGGCCGGCGGCGACGCCAAGCCGACCGCAGCGGCGAGCCTCCCGGCGGGATCCGACACCATCAAGATTCCTGACGAGCTGAAGGACAAGCTCAAGCAGCACGGCATCGACATGGACAAGTGGAAGGGCGGTGCGTGGAAGAACTGGAAGAAGGAGGACTGGCTCCGCGAGGCGGGCGACTACGTCAACCCGATCATCGCGGGCCTGTGGGACCCGGACCGGATGCGTGACGCCGACGTCCCGGCGGAGCGCCCGGTCACCGACCCGGACCTCGGCAAGGACCAGGGCGTCACCGACCCCACGCCCGACCCGGTCACCGCGAAGGCGGCCGCGCCGCCCTTCCACCAGAGCGTGCCGGAGGCCGGCAAGGTCTTCTTCGACGGCCCCGAGGGCTCGATGGTCTGCTCGGCGACCGTGGTCAAGGACCCGGCGCACCCCGGCAAGTCCAACATGGTCTGGACGGCCGGCCACTGCGTGCACGCGGGCAAGAGCGGCGGTTGGTACCGCAACATCGCCTTCGTGCCCTCCTACAACAACTCCGGCAAGTCCTCGGCCCAGCTCAAGGGCGCGAGCCGGGAGCAGGTGGCTCCCTTCGGCGTCTGGTGGAGCGACTGGGCGCAGACCTCGGACCAGTGGATCGCCCAGGGCGGGCCGACCGGCGGCGCGGGTGCCCCGTACGACTTCGCGGTGCTGCACGTGACCCCCGAGGGCGGCGCCGGCAAGTCGCTGGAGGAGACGGTCGGTTCGGCCCTTCCGGTGGACTTCAACGCCCCGGCCGTGGGCAAGGTCGCGAGCATCACGGCGACCGGTTTCCCGGCGGGCACCCCGTTCGACGGCCAGAAGGCCTACCAGTGCAGCGACAAGCCGGGCCGCTACTCGCTGGCCTCCTCCGCCCCGGTGATGTACCGCATCGGCTGCACCATGACCGGCGGTTCCTCGGGCGGTGGCTGGGTCGCCACCGGCGCCGACGGCAAGCGCGCGCTGGTGTCGAACACCTCCATCGGCCCGGTCAAGGCCGGCTGGCTGGCCGGTCCGCGACTGGGTCCTGAGGCGAAGGGCATCTTCGACGCGGTGAGCGCGAAGTTCAAGTAGGGACCCGCACGCGGGGACACGCATACAGGGAGGGCCCCCGCGGTGCGGGGGCCCAGCCGGTTTTGGGGTGCCGGACAGGGGGGGGTGGCGGGGAGTGCTTGGCGGGGGGGTAAGGAGC
>NZ_JBHWLC010000027.1:0-97347 GCF_042730635.1 Streptomyces sp. NPDC059917 | reverse complement strand
GTCGGTCCGGAGGCGGTGCTGTCCGGTTTGGTGCAGGGTCGTGGTGAGGGTGTCGTCGCGGTTCCCGCGGTGCGGGTCGGGCAGGGCGAGTTGGCCTCGTTCGGGCAGGGTTTGGCGCGGTTGTATGCGCGGGGTGCTGCGGTTTCGTGGCCGCAGTTGCGTCCCGGACGGCGGGTCGCGTTGCCCACGTACGCCTTCAACCGACAGCGCTACTGGCTGGACGCCCCCGCCGCCACCGGTGGGGAGCACACCTCCGAGCTCGACCAGGCCTTCTGGTCCGCGGTGGAGGGCGAGGACATCGAGGTCCTGGCCCGCACCCTGGGCGTCGACGAGGGGGAGCGGCAGGCGCCGCTGCGGGAGATCCTGCCGGTCCTCGCCGACTGGCGCCGCAGGTCCAAGGAGCGCTCGGACCTCGGCGCGCTCTGCTACGACGTGCACTGGCGCTCCCTCGCCGAACCGGCCGCACAACCGACCGGCACCTGGCTGAAGATCACCGCGGGCGGCACGGCGGCCGCCGCGTGCGCGGCGACGCTGGAGCGACAGGGCCTCGACATCGTGACCGTGGACGTGTCCGCCGACCCGGAGGGCGCCACGGACCCCGACGCCCTCGCCGAGCGGATCCGCGCGGTGGTCGCGGACACACCCGTGCGCGGAGTGCTGTCCCTCCTCGCGCTGGCGGAGGCCCCGGACGACACCTGGCTGCTGGCCGCCACCCACGCTGTGGTGCGCGCCCTGGGCGAGGCGGACGTGCCGGCACCCCTGTGGTGCGTCACCCGGGGCGCCGTCGCCGTCGGCGCCGAGGCGACCAGGCCGGGCCAGGCCCAGGTGTGGGGCCTCGGCCGGGTGGCCGCGCTGGAACACCCGGAACGCTGGGGCGGTCTCATCGACCTGCCCGAGGAGTTCGGGGCACGGGACACCGCACGGCTGGCCGCCGTCCTGGCCGGGACCACCGGTGAGGACCAGGTGGCGCTGCGCGTCGGCGGAATCCTCGCCCGGCGACTGCGGCGCGCCCCCCTCGCGGTCACGGCCGACAGCGTGGGCTGGACCCCGCGCGGCACGGCCCTGGTCACCGGCGGCACCGGCGCCCTGGGCGCCCACGTGGCCCGCTGGCTGGCCGGCTCGGGCGCGGAACACCTGGTGCTGACCAGCCGCAGGGGCCGCGGGGCTCCCGGGGCGGCGGACCTGGAAGCCGAACTGACGGGCCTCGGAGCCAGGGTGACCATCGCCGCGTGCGACGTCGCCGACCGGGGCGCGCTGGACGCACTGCTCGGCGAGCTCGCCGCCGACGGCGTGCGCGTCACGTCGGTGCTGCACACCGCCGGCGTCTCCCAGTCCACCCGCATCGACGGGACACCGGCGCACGAGGTGCGCGCCATCAGCGCGGGCAAGACCGACGGCGCGCGCCACCTCGACGAAGCCTTCGCCGACACCGAGCTGGACGCCTTCGTGCTGTTCGCCTCCACGGCCGGCGTCTGGGGCGGCGCGGGACAGGGCTCCTACGGAGCGGCCAACGCCTACCTCGACGCGCTCGCGGAGCGGCGCAGGGCGCGCGGCGCCGTCGCCACCTCGGTGGCGTGGGGGCCCTGGAGCGAGGGCGGCATGGCGGCGCAGGACGACGCCGAGGCGCACCTGCGCCGACGCGGCGTGCGGGCGCTCGCGCCCGACACCGCGCTGGCCCTGCTCCGGCACGCGATCGACCAGCGGGTGACCTGCCTGACGGTGGCCGACGTCGAGTGGGAGAAGTTCGCCCTGTCGTACACCTCGACCAGGCCCAGCACCCTGCTGTCCGACATTCCCGAGGCGCTGCGCGGGCAGGCACCCGCCGAGCCCGCCGAGGACGGCGCCGCCGAGCTCGTCCGACGCCTCTCCGGGCTCTCCGGCGCCGAGCGGCAGCAGGCGCTGACCGAGCTGGTCCGTACCCACGCGGCGGCCGTGCTCGGACACACGGGGATCGCGGCGATCGAGGCGGACAAGCCGTTCCGCGACGTGGGCTTCGACTCGCTCGCGGCGGTCGAGTTCCGCAACCGGCTGGCCGCGGCCACCGGACTCGCCGTCTCGGCCACCTCGATCTTCGACTACCCCACCCCGGCCGAACTCGCGGAGCACCTGCGCTCCCAACTGGGCGAGGACGAACTGTCGGAGAAGTCCGTGCTGGCCGAGATCGACCGGCTCGAGGGAAGGCTCGCCGCGGTCGCGGCCCAGGCCGCCCCCTCGCCGGACATCCTGGCCAGGCTGGCGGCCCTGGCGGGGCGCTGGTCCTCGGAGGCGCCCCGCGAGACGGCGGCCGAGCACCTGCGGTCCGCGTCGCGCGACGAGGTCTTCGACTTCATCGAGAACGAGCTCGGCCTGTGAACCACGGCAGTCCCCGAAACACGAACGGGCCGGCGCACGACGGCGGGCCCCTGAGCACGAACGAGCCGGCGCACCCCGGCACAACCGCCCGCCCGAGCGGCGAGCGGCACGAGCCGATGCGGCGCGACACACGAAATGGGATCCACCATGGATGAGGACAAGACTCTCGACTACCTCAAGCGGGTCAGCGCCGACCTCCACAAGGTCCGCGGCCGACTGCGCGAGGTCGAGGACGCCGAGCGGGAGCCCATCGCCATCGTGGGCATGGGCTGCCGGTTCCCCGGCGGCGTCGGCTCCCCCGAGGAGCTGTGGCAGCTGGTGCTCCAAGGGGCCGACGGCGTGAGCGAGTTCCCCACGGACCGCGGCTGGGACCTGGACGCGCTCTTCGAGGACGGCCCCGGTCAGGAGGCGGGATCGGCCACCCGCGCCGCCGCGTTCCTGCACGACGCCCCCGACTTCGACGCGGACTTCTTCGGGATCTCGCCGCGCGAGGCCCTCGCCATGGACCCGCAGCAGCGCCTGCTCCTGGAGACCTCCTGGGAGGCCATCGAGCGGGCCGGGCTCGACTCCCGCCAACTGCGCGGCAGCAGGACCGGTGTGTTCGTCGGCACCAACGGCCAGGACTACGCCACCTTGATGCTCGGCAACAACCAGCCCGAGCTGGCCGGTTTCATGGGCATCGGCAACGCCGCGAGCGTCGCCTCCGGCCGCATCGCCTACACCTTCGGCTTCGAGGGCCCGGCGCTCACCATCGACACGGCCTGCTCCTCCTCACTGGTCGCGCTGCACCTGGCCGCGCACTCCCTGCGCAAGGGCGAGTGCACGATGGCCCTCGCGGGCGGCGTGACGATCATGTCGACGCCCAGCATGTTCACCGAGTTCACCAAGCAGCAGGGACTCGCCTCCGACGGCCGCGTCAAGGCCTTCGCGGCCGCGGCCGACGGCACCGCCTGGGGCGAGGGCGTCGGCGTACTGCTCGTCGAGCGACTCTCGGACGCGCGTCGCAACGGCCACCGCGTCCTGGCCGTGCTGCGCGGATCCGCCGTCAACCAGGACGGCGCGTCCAACGGACTGACCGCGCCCAACGGCCCCGCGCAGCAGCGCGTCATCCGCCAGGCCCTCGGCAACGCCCGCCTGGCCGCCGCCGAGGTCGACGTCGTCGAGGCGCACGGCACCGGTACCACGCTCGGCGACCCGATCGAGGCCCAGGCCCTGCTCGCCACGTACGGCCAGGACCGCCCCGAAGGCCGCCCGCTGCTCCTGGGATCCGTGAAGTCCAACATCGGCCACACGGCGGCCGCCGCGGGCGTGGCCAGCGTCATCAAGACGGTGCTCGCCCTCCAGCGCGGCATCGTGCCGCCCACCCTGAACGTGGACGAGCCCACCCCGCACGTCGACTGGAAGACGGGCGACGTCCGCCTCGTCACCGAGGTCACCGACTGGCCGAGCACCGGACAGCCGCGCCGCGCGGGCATCTCCGCCTTCGGCGTGAGCGGCACCAACGCCCACGTGATCCTGGAGCAGTTCGAGGACGACGCGGTCGGGGCCGTCGAGCCCGGTTCCGCCGCGACGCCCTCCGAGACCCCCGCGCCGCTCGCCGCGCGCGGCGCCACCGTACCGTGGGTCGTCTCCGGCCACACCCCCGGCGCCCTGCGCGAACAGGCCGCCCGGCTGCGCGAGTTCGCCGCCGACCCCGGCGCGGACATCCTCGGCACCGGCCGCGCGCTCGCCCTGCGGCGCACCGCGCTGCGCCACCGTGCCGTCGTCCTGTCGGGGGAGCGGGACGGGCTGCTCCGCGCACTCGACGCCGTCGCCGGGCAGGAGACCTCCGCGCACGCCACGATCGGCGAGGCCGCCTCGTCCGACGCGAAGGTGGTGTTCGTCTTCCCCGGCCAGGGCTCCCAGTGGGCGGGCATGGCCATCGACCTCATGGCCGCCTCCCCGGTGTTCGCCGACGCGATGCGCGAATGCGCCGACGCGCTGGCCCCGCACCTCGACTGGGACCCGCTCGAACTGCTGCGCGGCGGCGAGAAGCTGGAGCGCGACGACATCGTCCAGCCCGTGCTGTGGTCCGTCATGGTCTCCCTCGCGCGGCTGTGGCGCTCCCTGGGCGTCGTACCCGCCGCCGTCGTCGGCCACTCGCAGGGCGAGATCGCCGCCGCCTGCGCGGCCGGTGCGCTGTCGCTGGCGGACGGCGCCCGCCTCGTGGCCCTGCGCAGCCGGGTGTTCCACGAGCACCTGTCGGGCAAGGGCGCCATGTACGCGCTCTCCGCGACGCCCGAGCGGGCCACCGCGCTCATCGGGGACCGGGCCGGAGTGTGGATCGCCTCGACCAACGGCCCCGAGTCCACCGTCGTGGCCGGCGACCTCGACGCGCTCGCCGAGGTGACCGCCGAGGCCGAGGCCGCCGGGCTGCGGCCGCGGAAGGTCGGCATCGAGTACGCGTCCCACACCCCGCACACCGAACGGGTGCGCGCACAGCTCCTCGACCTCGCCGCGCCGGTCGCCCCGCGCGCCGGGGACACCCCGGTGTACTCCACCGTCACCGCCGGGCCCGTGCCCGGCGAGAGCCTCGACGCCGAGTACTGGTACCGCAACCTGCGCGAGCCCGTCCGCTTCCACGAGACCATCCAGCTGCTCCTGGACGAGGGCAACACCGCCTTCGTGGAGGTCAGCCCGCACCCGGTCCTGCTGACCGCGGTCCAGGACACGGTCGCGAACCAGCCGGCGGGCGCCCGCGCCGCCACCGTCACCGGCACCCTGCGCAGGGACGACGGCGGCACCCGCAGGCTCCTGACCTCCCTGGCCCAGCTGTGGACCGGCGGCGTCCACGTCGACTGGGACGCGGTGTACGCCGCCGACGCCACCGACGCCGTCGACCTGCCCACCTACGCCTTCCAGCGCCGCCGCTACTGGCTCTCCGGGGGCACCGGCGGCGCGGCCGACGTCTCCGGCGCCGGACTCTCCCTCGTGGGGCACCCGCTGCTGTCCGCGGGCGTCGAGGCCGCCGACGGCGACCGCTACGTCCTCACCGGCAGGATCTCCACCCGCACCCACCCCTGGCTCGCCGACCACCAGGTCCTCGGCCGTGTCCTCGTACCCGGTACCGCACTGGTCGAACTCGCCCTGCGCGCCGGTGAGTACGCCCATTGCGACCAGATCGCCGAACTCGTCCTGGAGAGTCCGCTGGCCCTGGCCGCGGAAGGCCCCGGCGTCGACGTCCAGGTCACCGTCGGCGAGGCCGACGAAGCCGGTGCCCGTCAGGTGCGGATCTTCTCCCGCCCCGCCGGAGCCGACGGCGGCCCGCAGGAGTGGACGGGCCACGCCAGTGGCACCCTGAGCGCGGAGCCCGCCGCCGCGGCCGCGGCCGAGCAGTCCGCCTGGCCGCCCGCCGACGCCACCCCGGTCCCGGTCGAGGGCCTGTACGAGCGGCTGACCGGGTGGGGCTACGCCTACGGCCCCGTCTTCCAGGGGCTGCGCGCCCTGTGGCGGCGCGGCGACGAACTCTTCGCCGAGGTCGCCCTGGACGAGCGGGGCGGCGCGGACGCGGCCCGCTTCGGCCTGCACCCCGCCCTGTTCGACGCGGCCCTGCACAGCCAGATCGCCACCGCCCTCCACCAGGAGAGCGGCGTCGAGCCCCGGCTGCCGTTCTCCTTCGGCGGGGTGCGCCTGCACGCCACCGGAGCCACCGCGGCCCGCGTCCGGATCACCCCGAACGGCGCCGGTGCCCTGTCCCTGACGATGACCGACTCCACGGGCCTGCCCGTGCTCACCGTCGACGAGCTCACCTCGCGGCCCGTGGCCGGCGCCGACGTCCGCCAACGGCCGCACGTGGACGGCCTGTTCCGCCTCGACTGGGTCGCGGTGCCCGAGGCCCCCGCCCGGTCCGGGCAGAGCCCGGCCGTGCTCGGGAGCGCGGGCGACCCCGCCCCGGACGCCGAGGGAACCGTCCGCTTCGCCGACCTCGCCGCGCTCCGCGAGAGCGTACGCACCGGCGAGGAACTGCCCGGTGTGGTGCTGCTCCCCGTGCCCGCGGGAGCCGGTGACCCCTTGGCCGCCATCCGCGAGGTGACCGGCTCCGTCCTCGACGCGCTGCAGGCCTGGCTCGCCGCCGAGGAGACCGAGGCCGCCACCCTCGCCGTCGTCACCCGCGGCGGAGCCGCCGCCCTGCCCGGCGACGGCATCGACCCGGTACAGTCCGCGGTCCGCGCCCTGGTGCGCTCGGCCTGCTCCGAGAACCCCGGCCGGATCGTCCAGATCGACCTGGACGACGACGCCCGCTCGGCCGCCGCCCTGTCCGCCGCCGTCGCCGCCGCCCTGGCCGCGGGGGAGACGGAGAGCGTGGTGCGCGCGGGCGCCCCACTGGCGCCCCGGCTCGCCCGCGTGGTGCCCGCCGACACCCTCGTCCCGCCCGCCGACGGCGCGTGGAGCCTCGACGTGGACGGCAGCGGCACCCTCGAAGGACTGCGGCTCGTGTCGTGCCCGCAGGCCGAGGCGCCGCTGGCCGACGGCCAGGTGCGCGTCGAGGTCCGGGCGACCGGCGTGAACTTCCGCGACGTCCTGCTCGCCCTCGGCGTCGTCGACGTCGCCAAGTCCTTCACCGAGATGGCCTTCGGCTCCGAGGGCGCGGGCTTCGTCGCCGAGGTCGGCCCCGGCGTCACCGGCGTGCGCGTCGGCGACCGCGTCATGGGCCTGCTGAACGGCTCGTACGCGGGACCGCTGGCGGTCACCGACGCCCGCACCATCGCGCCGATCCCCACCGGCTGGTCGTTCGCCCAGGCCGCCGCCGTGCCCACCGTGTTCCTCACCGCCTACTACGCGCTGCAGGACCTCGCCCGCATCAAGGAGGGCGAGTCGCTGCTCGTCCACGCCGCGGCCGGTGGTGTCGGCATGGCCGCCGTCCAGCTCGCGCGCCACTGGGGCATCGAGGTGTACGCCACCGCCAGCGAGCCCAAGTGGCCGACCGTGCGCGCCGGCGGCATCCCCGCCGAACGCCTCGCCTCCTCGCGCACCCTGGACTTCGCCGACACCTTCCGCGCCGCCAGCGGCGGCCGGGGCGTCGACGTCGTCCTCAACTGCCTGGCCCGGGAGTTCACCGACGCCTCGCTCGACCTCCTGGTCCCCGAGGGCCGGTTCATCGAGATGGGCAAGACCGACATCCGCGAGCCGCAGGCCGTGAGCGCCTCCTGGCCCGGCACGTTCTACCGCTCCTTCGACCTCGGCGAGGCGGGCGCGGAACGCATCGGCGAGATGCTCACCCACCTCGCGCGGCTCTTCGAGGAGGGCGTGCTCTCCCCGCTGCCGGTGACCACCTGGGACGCCCGCCGCGCACCCGAGGCCTTCCGCTACCTCAGCCAGGCCAAGCACGTCGGCAAGGTCGCCCTCACCATCCCCACGGCCACCCTGGACGGCACGGTCCTGGTCACCGGCGGCACCGGCTCCCTCGGCGCCTCCGTGGCCCGCCACCTGGCCGAGCGGTACGGAGTCACGGACCTGGTGCTCACCAGCCGCCGCGGCCCCGAGGCGCCCGGCGCGGCCGAACTCGTCGCGGAGCTCGCCGAACTCGGCGCCACCGCCCGCGTCGTGGCCTGCGACGTCGCCGTACGCGCCGACCTCGTGGGCCTGTTGGACGGCATCGACGACCTGCGGGGCGTCGTGCACGCCGCGGGCGTCATCGACGACGGAGTGGTCACGGCCCTGAACCGCCAGCGGTTCGACACGGTGCTGCGCCCCAAGGCGGACGCTGCCTGGCACCTGCACGAACTCACCCGCGGCAAGGACCTCGCCCTGTTCGCGCTGTTCTCCTCCGCCTCCGGCGTGTTCGGCGCGCCCGGCCAGGCCAACTACGCCGCGGCCAACGCCTTCCTGGACGGCCTCGCGCACCACCGCCGCCGCCTCGGACTCCCCGCACAGTCCCTGTCCTGGGGGCTGTGGGCGCAGACCAGCGGGATCACCGGCGAGCTCGGCCAGGCCGACCTCGACCGGATGGCACGCACCGGTGTGCGCGCCCTGTCCACCGCCGACGGCCTCGCCCTCTTCGACGCCGCCACCGGCGACAACCACACCCACACCGTCCCCGTGCAGCTGGACCCCTCCAGGTTCACCGGCGACGTCGCGCCCCTGCTGCGCGGCCTGGTCAAGGCCCCCGCCAAGCGGACGGCGTCCGCCGCCGCGGAGGCCGGGGCGGGCGGCGGGCTCGCCGAGCGACTGGCGCGGCTGTCCCCGAAGGAGTGCGAGGAGCTGCTCGTCGAGGAGGTGCGCCGACAGGCCTCGGTGGTCCTCGGTCACGAGGACATCGAGACCGTGGGCGCCGAGCGACCGTTCAAGAACCTCGGCTTCGACTCGCTCACCACCGTCGAGCTGCGCAACCGGCTCAACGCCCGCACCGGCCTGCGGCTCTCGGTCACCGTGCTCTTCGACCACCCCACGCCCGCGGCCGTCGCGGCCCACCTCAAGCAGCAACTGCTCCCGGAGGTCGACCCGGCCGCGCTCGCCGCGACCCGGCTCACCGCCCTGGAGGCGCTGCTCGACGAGGTCACCGAGGACGACCCGAGGCGCGCCGACCTCACCGTGCGCCTGCGGGCGGTCCTCGCGAAGTGGTCCGGACCCGAGACCGTGGCCGACTCGACCAGCCTGACCGACGCGAGCGACGCGGAACTGTTCGCGCTCATGGACAACAAGCCGTGGTCCAGCTGACCGGCGGGCGGGCCACCCCGCCGCCATGCGAATCCCCCAGCTGACTGAAATTTGCCGGATCGGAAGAGGACTGGATGTCGAACGAGCAGAAGCTCCGCGAGTACCTGAAGCAGGCGGTTGCCGACGCGCGCGACTCCTACGCACGGCTGCGCGCCGTAGAGGAGGCCGCCCGTGAGCCGCTCGCCGTCATCGGCATGAGCTGCCGGTTCCCCGGTGGGGTGCGGACCCCCGAGGACCTGTGGGAGCTGGTCGCCGAGGGGCGCGTGGGCATCGCGGACTTCCCCGCGGACCGCGGATGGGATCTGGGGGCCCTCTACGACCCCGAGGGACTGCGCCCGCGCAGCTCCTACATCCGCAAGGGCGGATTCATCGACGGGGCCGCGGACTTCGACGCCGAGTTCTTCGAGATATCCCCGCGCGAGGCCCTCGCCATGGACCCGCAGCAGCGGGTGCTCATGGAAGCCTCCTGGGAGGCCTTCGAGCGGGCCGGGATCGACCCGGGCACGCTGCGCGGCGAGAGCGCGGGCGTCTTCGTCGGCGGCGTCCTGTCCGGCTACGGCTCGAACGTGGGCACCACGCAGGACAGCGAGGGCTACCTGCTGACCGGCAGCGCCTCCAGCATCCTCTCCGGCCGCCTCTCCTACGCGTACGGGTTCGAGGGGCCCGCCGTCACCGTCGACACCGCCTGCTCCTCCTCGCTGACCGCGCTGCACCTCGCCGCGCAGTCGCTGCGCAACAAGGAGAGCTCCCTGGCCCTGGTGGGCGGCGTGATGGTGATGGCGACGCCGGACGCCTTCACCGAGTTCAGCAAGCAGCGCGGGCTCTCCCAGGACGGCCTCGTCAAGGCGTTCGCGGCCGGTGCCGACGGCACCGCCTGGGGCGAGGGCGTCGGCGTACTGCTCGTCGAGCGGCTCTCGGACGCGCGCCGCAATGGCCACCGCGTCCTGTCCGTCATCCGCGGCTCCGCGGTCAACCAGGATGGCGCCTCGAACGGCCTGACCGCGCCCAACGGTCCCTCCCAGCAGCGGGTCATCCGCCTGGCGCTCGCCAGCGCCGGACTCGCCGCGTCCGACATCGACGTCCTGGAGGCGCACGGCACCGGCACCACCCTGGGCGACCCGATCGAGGCCCAGGCGCTCCTCGCCACGTACGGCCAGGACCGCCCGGAAGCCCGCCCGCTGCTGCTCGGTTCGGTGAAGTCCAACATCGGCCACACGCAGTCCGCGGCCGGTGTCGCGGGCGTCATGAAGATGGTGCTCGCCCTGCAGCACGGCGTGGTGCCGCCCACCCTGAACGTCGACGAGCCCACCCCGCACGTCGACTGGACGGCCGGCGCCGTCGAGCTGGTCACCGAAGCCGTGGCCTGGCCCGAGACGGGCAGGCCGCGACGGGCGGCCGTGTCCTCCTTCGGCATCAGCGGAACCAACGCCCACGTCATCCTCGAACAGGCCCCCGAGGCCGCGGAGCCGCAGGCCGAGGAGCCCGCCCCGGGCGACGCGGCGACCCCGGTGCTCACCGGCGTCCCCGCCCCCTGGCCGCTGTCCGCCAAGAACGCCGCCGCGCTGTACGACCAGGGCGACCGGCTGCGCACCTTCCTCGCCGACGCGACCGCCCCCGACGCGGACGCCGTGGCCGCCGCCCTCGTCCGCACCCGCGCCTCCTTCACCCACCGCGCCGTCGTCTTCGGCGACGAGCGCCCCGCGGCCCTCGCCTCGCTCGCCGAGGGCACCGCGGACGCGCCCGGCCTGGTGCACGGCATCGCACGCCCCGGCGCCAAGGTCGCGTTCGTCTTCCCCGGCCAGGGCGCCCAGTGGACCGGCATGGCCACCGGGCTCCTCAAGTCCTCCCCGGTCTTCGCCGAGGCCCTGCGCGAGTGCGCCGACGCGCTGGCGCCGCACACGGACTGGAACCTGCTCGACGTCCTCGGCGACGAACGGGCCCTGGCGCGCGTCGACGTGGTGCAGCCCGCCCTGTGGGCCGTCATGGTCTCCCTCGCCAGGCTCTGGCAGGCCGCGGGCGTCACGCCCGATGTCGTGGTGGGGCACTCCCAGGGCGAGATCGCCGCCGCCTGCGCCGCCGGCATCCTCTCCCTCCAGGACGGGGCGCGCCTGGTCGCGCTGCGCAGCCGCACCATCGCCGAGGACCTCGCGGGGCAGGGCGGCATGGTCTCCCTGGCCGCCTCCGCCGAGCGCGCCGCCGAACTCCTCGCCGGACGCGACGGCGTATGGGTGGCCGCCGTCAACGGCCCCGGCGCGACCGTCGTCGCCGGCGCCCCCGAGGTGCTCGCCCAGGTCTCCGAGGCCGCCGAGGCCGCCGGTGTCCGTGCCCGCACCATCCCGGTCGACTACGCGTCCCACACCCCGCACGTCGAGAGCATCCGCGACCGGCTCCTCCAGGTCGCCGCACCCATCGCGCCCCGCGCCGGGTCCGTGGCGATGTACTCGTCCGTGACCGTGCAGCCCCTCGCCGGGGGCAGCGCCGACGCGCGGTACTGGTACCGGAACCTGCGCGAGCCCGTGCGCTTCGCCGAGACGGTCGGCGCCCTCCTCGACCGCGGCGTCGACACGTTCGTCGAGATCAGCCCGCACCCGGTGATCGCCCCCGCCATCGAGGACCTCGCGGCCGCGGCGGGCCACGACGGCGTGGTGGTCTCGGGGACGCTCCGCCGGGACCAGGACGAGAGCACGGCGCTGACCCGCGCCGCCGCCACCCTGTGGACCCGCGGGGTCGCCCTCTCCTGGGACACCTTCCTGGAGGGCGCGGCCGCCACCGCGACCCCGGCCCGCCCGGCCGACGCGGTCGAACTGCCGACGTACCCGTTCCAGCGGCGCCGGTTCTGGATGGAGGGTCCCGCCGGTACCGGGGACGCCGCGGGCATCGGCCTCGACCCCGTCGCCCACCCGCTGCTCGCCGCCGTCACGATCCCCGCCGAGTCCGGCGCGGCCGTCTTCACCGGCCGGATCTCCCTGCCGACCCACCCCTGGCTGGCCGACCACGTCCTGCTCGGGACCGTGCTCCTTCCCGGCACCGCCTTCCTCGAACTCGCCCTCGCCGCAGGCCGGGAGAGCGGCTGCGGCCGCGTGCGGGAGCTCACCTTGGAGCGCCCCCTCACCCTCACCGCGGACACCGGCGTCACCCTCCAGGTCCAGGTGGCCGAGGCCGACGAAGCCGGCGCGCGGACCGCCACGATCTACTCCAGGACCGGCACCGCCGACCAGGCCGAGCCCGCCGAGTGGATCCGGCACGCCACCGCCACCCTCACGGCCGAAGAGCCGCTGGTCGAGGCGGAGTTCGGTGACCTCCAGGGCGCCTGGCCGCCCGCCGGCGCCACCTCCGTCGAGCGGGGCGACTTCTACGGCGCGCTGTTCGAGAGCGGCTACGAGTACGGCCCCGCCTTCCAGGGCCTGCAGTCCGTCTGGCGCCGCGGCGGCGAGGTGTTCGCCGAGGTGGCCCTGCCCGAGGAGGCGGCTGCCGCCGACTTCCTCGCCCACCCCGCTCTCCTCGACGCCGCCCTCCACGCCATGGGCCTGGGCGGCCTGTTCGGGGACGAGGGCGCCGTGCGCCTCCCGTTCGCCTGGTCCGGCGTACAGACCTGGTCCGACGGCGCCACCTCGCTGCGCGTCCGGCTGACCGCGGCCGGTGGCGACGGCGTACGGCTGCTGGCCACGGACGCCGTGGGCACGCCCGTCGCCTCCGTGGACGAGCTCGTGCTGCGCCCGCTCTCCGCCACCGACGTGCGCGCGGCGGACCCGAGCCGGTCGCTGTACGTCCCGCGCTGGGACGCCTGGCAGCCCGCGACCGCCGCCGCACCTCTCACCGTCTCCTGGACTCCGGGCACCCCGCTCGCCGAAGTACTGGCCGGGGAACCCGAGTTGGTGCTCCTCGACTGCACCGCCCAGGACGTGCCCGGCGGCGACGACGTACCGGCCGCGACCCACGCCATGACCGGCTTCGTGCTGGCCCGCGTCCAGGAGTGGCTCGCCCGGGAGACGCCCGCCCGGGCCAAGCTCGTCGTCCTGACCCGCGGCGCCGTCGGCATCGAGCCCGAGGAACTGCCCGACCCGGTGCAGGCCGCTGTGCGGGGCTTCCTGCGTTCGGTGCAGTCCGAGCATCCTGACCGGTTCGTGCTGGTGGACGCGGATGTGGCTGCGGATGCGGACGCCGGTGCGGTGGGTGTTCCTGTCTCTGTGGTGGCTGCGGCTGTTGCCGTGGGGGAGCCGGAGTTGGCTCTGCGGGGTGGGGTTGTGTATGTGCCGAGGTTGGTTGTGGCGGGTGCGGATGCTGGTGCTGTTGCTGTTGCTGTGGAGTCCGGCCGTGGTGGGGTGTCGTGGTCGGGTGGTGCGGTGTTGGTGACGGGTGGTACGGGTGTGGTGGGTGCTGCGGTGGCGCGGCATTTGGTGGTTGTGCATGGTGTGGGTGAGTTGGTGTTGGTGAGTCGGCGTGGTGAAGGGGCGCCGGGTGTGGGTGAGTTGGTGTCTGAGTTGGTGGGGTTGGGTGCTGTGGTGCGGGTGGTGGCTTGTGATGTGGCTGATCGTGTGGCGGTGGGTGAGTTGGTGGCGGGTATTGCTGATTTGCGTGGTGTGGTGCATGCGGCGGGTGCGGTGGATGACGGTGTGGTGACGGGGTTGTCGGCGGAGAGGTTGGCTTCGGTGTTGCGGCCGAAGGTGGATGCGGCGTGGCATTTGCACGAGGCGACGCGGGGTCTTGGGTTGGGGTTGTTCGTGTTGTTCTCGTCGGCCGCTGGTGTGTTCGGTTCGCCGGGGCAGGCGAACTATGCGGCGGCGAACGTGTTCTTGGACGCGTTGGCGGTGCGTCGTCGTGCGGAGGGTCTTGCGGCGCAGTCCCTGTCGTGGGGTCTGTGGGAGGAGACCAGCGAACTGACCGCCACCCTCGGCGAAGCCGACAAGGCCCGGCTCGGCCGCGGCGGACTGCGGGCCCTCGGTACCGAGGAGGGCCTCGCCCTCTTCGACCGGTCGCTCGCCCTCGACGCCGCGCACCTGGTTCCCGTACGCCTCGACCTGTCCCGCGCCCGCGCCGAAGGCCAGCAGGTGCCCGCGCTGTTGCGGGCCCTGGTGCGCACCCCCGCGCGCCGCACCACCGCAACCCCCGGGGGCCGTGGCTGGCGCGCGCAGTACGAGGCGCTGCCCGAGGACGGCCGCGAGGGCATGCTCGTCGACCTCGTCCGGGCCCAAGTGGCCGCCGTTCTGGGCCACTCCGGCGCGGACGCGGTCGACGCCCAGCGCGGCTTCAAGGACCTCGGCTTCGACTCCCTGACCGCTGTGGAGCTGCGCAACCGGCTGGGCGACCTCACCGGCAACCGGCTGCCCGCGACCCTGGTGTTCGACTACCCGACACCGGCCGCGCTCGGCGCCCACCTGCACGCTCTCCTGGCCGGCACGGCCGCGCGGCAGCGCAGCGAGGTGGCACGGGTCGTCGCGGACGACGAGCCCATCGCGATCGTCGGCATGAGCTGCCGTTTCCCCGGCCACGTCGACTCGCCCGACGAGCTGTGGCAGATGCTCGTCGACGGCGGCGAGGGCATCAGCGGCTTCCCGACGGACCGCGACTGGGCCCTCGACTCGTTCTTCGACCCCACCGGCGAGCGCCCCGGCACCTCCCTGGTGGACCAGGGCGGCTTCCTGCACGACGCCGCCGACTTCGACGCCTCCTTCTTCGGGATCTCCCCGCGCGAGGCCGTGACCATGGACCCGCAGCACCGCATGCTCCTGGAGCTGTCGTGGGAGGCCATCGAGCGCGCGGGCGTCGACCCGACGGAGCTGCGCGGCAGCAGGACCGGGGTGTTCTCCGGCCTGATGTACCACGAGTACGCGGCCCGTCTGCGCTCCGTGCCCGAGGACGTCGCGGGCTTCCTCAGCAACGGCAACGCGGGCAGCGTGGCCACCGGCCGGGTGTCCTACACCCTCGGCTTCGAGGGCCCCGCCGTCACCGTGGACACGGCCTGCTCCTCGTCCCTGGTCGCGCTGGACATGGCCGTCAGCGCCCTGCAGCGCGCCGAGTGCGACCTGGCGCTCGCCGGCGGTGTCACCGTGATGTCGACCCCGACGATCTTCGCCGAGTTCACCCGTCAGCGCGGCCTCGCGCACGACGGCCGCTGCAAGGCGTTCTCCGACGCGGCCGACGGCATGGGCGTCGCCGAAGGCGCGGGCGTGGTCCTCGTCGAGCGGCTCTCGGACGCCCTGCGCAACGGACACCGCGTCCTCGCCGTCATCAAGGGCTCGGCCGTCAACCAGGACGGCGCGTCGAACGGTCTGACCGCGCCCAACGGACCTTCGCAGCAGCGGGTGATCCGCCAGGCGCTCGCCAACGCGGGCCTCGCCGCGTCCGACGTGGACGTGGTGGAGGCGCACGGCACGGGCACCTCCCTGGGCGACCCGATCGAGGCGCAGGCGCTCCTCGCCACGTACGGCCAGGAGCGCGGCGGCAACCGGCCGCTGCTGCTCGGTTCGGTGAAGTCCAACATCGGCCACACCCAGGCCGCCGCCGGTATCGCGGGCGTCATGAAGATGGTGCTCGCCCTGCGGCACGGGACCGTGCCCCGGACCCTGCACGCCGAGCGGCCCAGCGAGCACATCGACTGGACGGCGGGCGCCGTCGAGCTGGTGACCGAGGCCGTGGCCTGGCCCGAGACGGGCAGGCCGCGACGGGCGGCCGTGTCCTCCTTCGGCATCAGCGGAACCAACGCCCACGTCATCCTCGAACAGGCCCCCGAGGCCGCGGAGCCGGAGCCCGACGCGGAGCGGCCCGAGCCCGTGCTCGCCGCCGCCGAAGGCGCCGTACTGCCGTGGCCCGTCTCGGCCAAGTCCCCCGCCGCGCTGCGCGGCCAGGCCGAGCAGCTGCGCGCCTTCGCGGCCGCGGGAGCCGAGCCCGCGGCGACGGCCGCCGCGCTCATCGGCGGCCGTACCGCCTTCGACGAGCGCGCGGTCGTCCTCGCCGCCGACCCCGAGGGCTTCGCCGAAGGCCTCGCGGGCCTGGTCCGCCAGGACGCCGAGGCCCCCGGGCTCGTCTCCGGGACCGTGCGCCCCGGCGCCAAGGTCGCGTTCGTCTTCCCCGGCCAGGGCGCCCAGTGGACCGGCATGGCGCTCGGCCTGATGGAATCGTCGCCGGTGTTCGCCGGAGCCCTGCGCGAGTGCGCCGACGCGCTCGCGCCGCACGCGGACTGGAACCTGCTCGACGTCCTCGGCGACCAGCAGGCCCTGGCGCGCGTCGACGTGGTGCAGCCCGCCCTGTGGGCCGTCATGGTCTCCCTCGCGAAGGTCTGGCAGCGCTCCGGCATCACGCCCTCCGTGGTCGTCGGCCACTCCCAGGGAGAGATCGCCGCGGCCTGCGTGGCCGGCGCCCTGACCCTGGCCGAGGGCGCCCGTCTCGTGGCCCTGCGCAGCCGCGTCATCGCCGAGGAGCTCGCCGGTCGCGGCGGCATGGCCTCACTGACCGTGCCCGCCGACGAGGCCCAGGCACTCATCGACCGGTACACGAACCCCGACGGCGCCGCCGAAGCCGCCCCCGGCGTGGTCATCGCCGCCGTCAACGGCCCCGGCGCGGTCGTCGTCGCCGGTGACGAGGGCCCCCTGCAGCAGCTCCTGGACGGCTGCGAGGCCGACGGGATCCGCGCCCGCCGCATCCCCGTGGACTACCCCTCGCACGGGCCCCAGGTCGAGCTCATCAAGGACCGCCTCCTCAAGGAACTCGGCGACATCAGCCCGGCGCCGACCCAGGTGACCTGGCGCTCCACCGTCACCGGCGAGGACGTGCGGGACGGGGAGGCCGACACGGAGTACTGGTACCGCAACCTGCGACAGCCGGTGCGCTTCGCGCAGGTCGTCGCCGACCTCATGGAAAGCGGCGTCGACACCTTCGTCGAGATCAGCCCGCACCCGGTGACCACCGCCGCCCTGGAGGACACCGCGCTGCGGGCCGGGGGGCGCGAGGTCGTCGTCACCGGCACCCTGCGCCGCGACGAGCACGAGCGCACCGCCCTGCTCCGCAACGCCGCCGCCCTGTGGACCAGGGGCCTCGGCGTCGACTGGACCGCTCTCGCCCCGGCCCCGGACCGGCGGGCCGACGCCGTCGACCTGCCCACCTACGCCTTCCAGCGGGAGCGCTACTGGCTCGACGCGCCGAACGACCTCGGGGACCCGGGCGGTGTCGGCCAGGAGGCCACCGGCCACCCGGTGCTCGCCGCGGCCGTCGTCCCCGCCGGGACCGACAGCATCCTGTTCACCGGCAGGCTCACCACCCCGGCCGCGGCCTCGCCCGCCGAGCACACCGTGCTCGACACGCCCGTACTGCCCGCCGGCGCCCTGCTCGACTGGGCGCTGTACGCCGCGGACCGCCTCGGCCTGCCCGGTGTCGCGCAACTGGAGCAGCACGAACCGCTGCTCCAGGCTCCCGACGGCGCCGTCCGCGTCCAGGTGATGGCCGCGGAGCCCGACGACTCCGGGCACCGCCGCCTCACCGTCCACGCGCAGCCCGAGGGCGACGCGACCGCGGAGTGGACCCTGCACGCCACCGCCGAGCTGCGCCCCTCGGTCGAGGAGGCCGACGAGGCGTACGCACCGCTCGCGGGCACCTGGCCGCCGACCGATGCCACCCCGGCGGACACGACCGGGCTCTACGGCGAACTCTTCGCCGCGGGCCAGCAGTTCGGACCGGCCCTCCAGGGGCTGCGCGGCGCCTGGCGCACGGGCGACGACGTCTACGCCGAGGTCGAGCTGCCCGAGCGGGCCGTCGAAGGACTCGCGCCGCGCGCGGTGCTCCTGGAGGCCGTCTGCCACGCCTGGCGCCTCGCCGACGCGGACGGCCCCGGTACCGCCGGAGCCCTCCAGCCCGCCGCCTGGCACGGCGTGCGGGGGCGGGCCAGCGGCTTCGACACCGCCACCGGCCCGGAGGCGGTCGAGGGCGCTCGGATCGTACGGGTCCTGCTGTCCCCGACCGGCGACGGAGCCCTGCGGGTGCGAGTTGCCGACACCGAGGGCGTCCCGCTGCTCGGCGCGGACAAGGTCGAGCTGCGTCCTCTCACCGCGGCCCGGCTCCGCTCGGCGGGTGCCACCGCGGCGCGTTCGCTCTACGAAGTGAGCTGGGAGCGGCGTGCGTTCGACGAGCCCGCCCAGGCGCCGCGTTCGATCCTGTGGGACGGCACGCGGTCGGCGCAGGACATCGAGGCCGCCATCGCGGACGGCGTGCGGCTCGTCCTGCTGGACGCGACCGCGCTCGACGTCCCCGGGCAGCGGGAGGACGACGACGAGCACCTGCCGCAGCGGGTCCGCGAAGCGGTGACCGCCGCCCTCGCGCGAGCCCAGCGGTGGATCGCCGACGAGGCGCTCGCCGACGCACGGCTCGTCGTGGTCACACACGGCGCCGTCGCCGTCTCGGGCACCGACTCCGTGGACCTCACCCAGGCCGCTGTGCGGGGGTTCCTGCGTTCGGCGCGGGCCGAGCATCCTGATCGCTTCCTGCTGGTGGACGCGGATTCGGATGCGGTGGGTGTTCCTGTCTCCGTCGTGGCTGCGGCTGTTGCTGCGGGGGAGCCGGAGTTGGCTCTGCGGGGTGGGGTTGTTTATGTGCCGAGGTTGGTTGTGGTGGGTGCGGATGCTGGTGCTGTTGCTGTGGGTTCCGGCGATGGTGGTGTGTCGTGGTCGGGTGGTGCGGTGTTGGTGACGGGTGGTACGGGTGTGGTGGGTGCTGCGGTGGCGCGGCATTTGGTGGTTGTGCATGGTGTGGGTGAGTTGGTGTTGGTGAGTCGGCGTGGTGAAGGGGCGCCGGGTGTGGGTGAGTTGGTGTCTGAGTTGGTGGGGTTGGGTGCTGTGGTGCGGGTGGTGGCTTGTGATGTGGCTGATCGTGTGGCGGTGGGTGAGTTGGTGGCGGGTATTGCTGATTTGCGTGGTGTGGTGCATGCGGCGGGTGCGGTGGATGACGGTGTGGTGACGGGGTTGTCGGCGGAGCGGTTGGCTTCGGTGTTGCGGCCGAAGGTGGATGCGGCGTGGTATTTGCACGAGGCGACGCGGGGTCTTGGGTTGGGGTTGTTCGTGTTGTTCTCGTCGGCCGCGGGTGTGTTCGGTTCGCCGGGTCAGGCGAACTACGCGGCGGCGAACGTGTTCTTGGACGCGTTGGCGGTGCGTCGTCGTGCGGAGGGTCTTGCGGCGCAGTCCCTGTCGTGGGGTCTGTGGGAGGAGACCAGCGAACTGACCGCCACCCTCGGCGAAGCCGGGCTGCGGCGGATGAACGCCGGCGGTGTCCTGCCGCTCAGCACGGAGGAAGGACTCGCCCTCTTCGACCGCGCGCTCGCAAGCGGTCTGCCGCACTCGGCGCCGGTCCAGCTGGACCGCGCCCAGCTGCGCGGCGGCGAGGACACGCCCGCGCTGCTGCGCAGCCTGGTGCGGTCCGCTCCGCGCCGCGCCATGGCACCGGACGACGCGCAGGCACTGCGCGGCCGCCTCGCCGCGCTCCCGGCGGCCGAGCGGCAGGAAGCCCTCCTGGAGACCGTGCGCGGCCAGATCGCCGGGGTCCTCAAGTACGGTACGGGCGACCAGATCTCGGCCACCCGGCCGTTCTCGGAGCTCGGCTTCGACTCGCTGACCGCCGTCGAACTCCGCAACCGCCTGGCCCGGACGGCCGGTACGCGGCTGCCCACCACGCTCGTCTTCGACTACCCGACGCCCGAGGCGCTCACCGACCACCTGCTCACGATCCTGCTGCCCGAGACGCAGGCCGAGGAGTGGGGCAGGGAGAGCGTCGAACGTCTCGAAGCCATGCTCGACGACGAGCGCGACGAGGCCGAGGTCAACAAGCTGACGGCCCGCCTGGAGACCCTGCTCCTGCGCTGGCGGGAACGCTCCAGGACGCTGGCCGGCACCGCGCCGGGCGGCGGCCGGGCCCAGGACGCGGGAGCCGACGAGCTGAGCGAGGTCAGCGAGGAAGAGCTGCTGCGCTACATCGACGACGAGATCGGGCTGAGCTGATGCACGCACGGCTGCACGCACGGCCCACAAGCACGTTCTGCACAACGAGGGGTTTCGGACATGGCTGACAAAGAGCAGATCGTCGAGTACCTGAAGCGGGTGACGGCGGACCTGAAGCGCACCAGGGGCCGAGTCCGAGACCTGGAGGAGGCCGAGCGCGAGCCCATCGCGATCGTCGGCATGGGCTGCCGGTTCCCGGGCGGGGCCGGCACGCCCGAGGAGTTCTGGGACCTGCTGCACGACGGTGTCGACGCCATGAGCGACTTCCCCGACGACCGCGGCTGGCAGCGGTTCGAGGGCAGTACCCGTCCGCAGGGCGGCTTCCTCGACACGGCCACCGAATTCGACGCCTCCTTCTTCGGCATCTCCCCGCGCGAAGCCCTGGAGATGGACCCGCAGCAGCGGCTGCTCCTGGAGACGTCCTGGGAGACCTTCGAACGCGCGGGCATCGACGTCACCGGCCTGCACGGCAGCAAGGCCGGTGTGTTCATCGGCGTCAACGGCGCCGACTACCCCGGCATGCTCAGCCAGGCGGGACACGAGTCCCTCGGCCACCTCCTGACCGGCAACGCCCCCAGCGTCGTCTCCGGCCGCATCTCCTACGCCCTCGGCTTCGAGGGCCCTGCCGTGACGGTCGACACCGCCTGCTCGGCCTCCCTCGTGGCGCTGCACCTCGCGGCCCGCGCGCTGCGCGCCGGTGACTGCCCGCTGGCCCTGGTCGGCGGCGTCACCGTGATGTCGACCCCCGGGGTGTTCGCGGAGTTCGGCAAGCAGGGCGGCCTCGCCGTCGACGCCCGCTGCAAGGCGTTCGCCGAGGGCGCGGACGGCACCGCGTGGGGCGAGGGCGCGGGGATGCTCCTGGTGGAGCGCCTCTCCGACGCCCGCCGCAACGGTCACCGCGTCCTCGCGGTCGTCAAGGGCACCGCGGTCAACCAGGACGGCGCGTCGAACGGCATGACCGCGCCCAACGGCCCTTCGCAGCAGCGGGTGATCCGCCAGGCGCTCGCCAACGCCGGCCTCGCCGCGTCCGACGTGGACGTGGTGGAGGCGCACGGTACGGGCACCTCCCTGGGTGATCCGATTGAGGCGCAGGCGTTGTTGGCCACGTATGGCCAGGAGCGTTCGGGTGGGCGTGCGTTGTTGTTGGGTTCGGTGAAGTCGAACATCGGTCATACGCAGGCCGCGGCGGGTGTTGCGGGTGTGATCAAGATGGTGTTGGCGATGCGGCATGGGGTGGTGCCGCCGACGTTGCATGTGGATGAGCCGAGCAGTCATGTCGATTGGGCTTCGGGTGCTGTGGAGTTGGCGACGGAGTTGGTCGCGTGGCCGGGGGAGGGTGTGCGGCGTGCGGGTGTGTCCTCGTTCGGGATCAGCGGTACGAACGCCCACGTGATCCTGGAGGGGGCCCCGCGCGAGGCCCCCGCGGCCGAGGAAGCGCTCCCGGACGTAGCCCCGGACGCGACCCCGGACGAAGGCCGGGCAGGCCGGGAGGCCGCGGGTGTGCTGCCGTGGGTGCTCTCCGCGAAGTCGGCTTCCGCGTTGCGGTCGCAGGCGGCGCGGTTGCGGGAGCACGTCGCGGCGGGCGACGTGGACCTGGCGGGGACGGCGGTCGCGTTGGCCACCGCTCGTACCGCCTTCGAGTACCGCGCCGTCGTCCTCGGCGAGGACGTCACCGGCTTCACCGCCGCCCTCGACACCCTCGCGGACAAGGGCACCGCGGGCCGCCACCTCGTCCGTGGCACGGCCCGGCCCGGCGCCAGGACCGCCTTCGTCTTCGCGGGACAGGGCGCGCAGTGGGCGGGGATGGGAGGCCAGTGGTACGAGGGGCTCCCCGCCTTCGCCGCGGCGTTCGACGCCGTCTGCGAAGCCGCCGACCCGCAGCTCGACGTGCCGCTCGCGGACGTGGTGCTCGCCGGTTCCGCAGGCCGCCCGACCGACCACGCGGACCTGATCCATCGGACCCGCTACACCCAGATCGGCCTCTTCGCCGTCGAGGTCGCGCTGTTCCGCACCCTGGAGACGTGGGGCTTACGCCCGGACGTCGTCCTCGGCCACTCCATCGGCGAGATCGCCGCCGCCCACGTGGCCGGAGTGCTCTCCCTCCAGGACGCGGTCACGCTGGCCGTGGCCCGCGGCGACCTCATGCAGCGACTCCCGGACGGCGGAGCCATGCTGGCTCTCGACGCCACCCGGGCACAGGCCGACGCATGGCTGCGCGCCCTGCCCGAGCAGCACCGGCGGCAGGTGGCGATCGCCGCCGTCAACAGCCCCTCCGCCGTGGTGGTGTCCGGCGCGTCGGACGCCGTCGACCTGGTGGCCGAGGCCGCCGCGCGGGAGGGGCGGCGCCATCGCGGGCTCCAGGTCAGCCACGCCTTCCACTCGCCGCTCATGGAACCGATGCTCGACGAGTTCCGCTCCGTGCTCGCGCGCCTCACCTTCTCCCGCCCCACCGTCCCGATGGTCTCCACCGTCACCGGTGAACTCGCGGCGGACGACATCACGTCACCGGACTACTGGGTGCGCCACGCCCGCGAGGCCGTCCGCTTCGAGGACGCCGTGCGCGTCGCGGAGCCGCGCGTGGACGCCTTCCTGGAGATCGGCCCGCACACCGTGCTCTCCCGGCCCCTGGAGGACAGCCTCTCCGCGGACCGCTCCACCACCGTCACCTCCGTCGCCCACCGCGAACGGCCCCTGGTCGCGACCCTGTTGCGGGCGGTCGGCGCCCTGTGGGCCGGTGGCGCCGACGTGGACTGGCGCGCGCTGCTGCCCGCCGTACCCGCGGGCCAGGACCTGCCCACGTACCCCTTCGAACGGGAGCGCTTCTGGCCCCGCGTCTCCCCGCACCGCGCGGGCGACGTGAGCGGCGCCGGACTCGCCGGACTCGACCACCCCCTGCTGGGGGCCGCCGTGAGCATCGCCGACGGCGGCTCCGCCGGTGGCTGCGTGCTGACCGGCCGCCTCTCGCTCACCACCCACCCCTGGCTCGCCGACCACGCCGTCCTGGGCGCCGTGCTCCTGCCGGGCACCGCCTTCGTCGAACTCGCCCTGCGCGCCGGGCAGAACGTCGGCTGCGGCCGGATCCACGACCTCACCCTGGAGACCCCGCTCGTCCTCACCCCCGAGGACGCGATGCAGATCCAGGTCGGCGTGGGCCCCGCCGACGACGAGGGCCACCGCCCCGTCGTCGTGCACTCGCGCCTCGAACCGTCCGACGACGGCACGAGCGGCCTGGAGAGCGAATGGGTCCGGCACGCCCAAGGCGTGGTCGCCCCACTGGACCAGGGCCCGGCCGCCGACGACTTCGGCGCGGTCACCGGCCCGGTGTGGCCGCCCCGCGGTGCGGCCCCGGTCGAGATCGAGGACTTCTACCCCGCCCTCGCCGAACAGGGCTACGCCTACGGCCCCACCTTCCAGGGACTGCGCGGGGCCTGGCGGCGCGGCACCGACCTCTTCGCGGACGTGGAGCTGCCCGAGGCCGCGGCGGACGACGTCGCGGGATTCGGCGTCCACCCGGCCCTGCTGGACGCGGCCCTGCACGTCATCGGCCTCGGCGGCGCGGCCGACGGCGCCGACGACACCTCACGCGTGCCGTTCGCCTGGTGCGGCGTACGGCTGTGGGCGAGCGGCGCCCGCACCGTCCGCGTCTGCCTGACGACCGTGGGCACCGCCGCCGTCCGCGTACGCATCGCCGACGCCACCGGCGCCCCCGTCGTCGGCATCGACGAACTCGTGCTGCGGCCCGTCTCGGCGACCCCCGTCTCCCCGAGGCGCGCCCTGGTCGCGGAGTCCCTGTTCACCGAGGCCTGGGAACCCCGCACGGCGGGCGCACCGGACGCCGCCGGACAAGCGGCTCCGCAGCTCTGGGGACCGGACACCGCCCTCGAAGAGCTGACGGCCGCCGACACCGTCCTCCTGGACTGCACGGGAGACGGCGACACCGACACCCCCGAAGGGGTACGGGCCCGAGCGGGCCACGCCCTGGCGCGCATCCAGGCCTGGCTCGCGCACGCCGCCGCCGCCCCGGCCCGGCTGACCGTACTGACCAGCGGCGCCGTCGAAGTGCACCCCGCGGAGGGCGCGGACCCGGTCCAGGCCGCGGTGCACGGCCTGGTCCGCTCGGCGCGCTCCGAGCACCCCGAGCGGTTCGCGCTGCTCGACCTGGCCCCCGGCACCGGGCCCGCCGACGTCCCCTGGCCCGCCGTGCGCGCCGCGCTCGCCGACCAGGAGACGGAGATCGCCGTGCGCGGCGAGGGCGTCTTCGTACGGCGGCTGGTGCGCACCGCGACCGACGCCGATGCCTCGCCCGGGTACACAGGGCAGGGCACCGTCCTGGTCACCGGCGGCGCCGGCGTCATCGGCTCCGCCGTGGCCCGCCACCTGGTCACCGCCCACGGCGTCCGCGACCTGGTGCTCGTCGGGCGGCGCGGCGGCGACGCCCCGGGAGCCACCGAACTCGCCGAGGAGCTGCGCGCGGCGGGCGCCGAGGTGCGCCTCGTCGCCTGCGACGTCTCGCAGCGGTCCGCGCTGGCCGAACTCATCGCGTCCCTGCCCGAGTTGCGCGGCGTGGTGCACGCCGCGGGCGTCCTCGACGACGGCATGGTCACCGCGCAGAGCGCCGAGCGCCTGGACACCGTGCTGGAGCCCAAGGCGGATGCCGCGTGGCACCTGCACGAGCTCACCCGGGAGCGGGACCTCGACCTGTTCGTCCTGTTCTCCTCGGCCGCGGGCATCTTCGGATCCCCGGGCCAGGCCAACTACGCCGCCGCCAACGCCTTCCTGGACGCGCTCGCCCGGCACCGCCGCGCGGCGGGGCTGCCCGCGCACTCGCTCGCGTGGGGCCTGTGGGCCGACCCCAGCGCCATGACCGGGAAGCTCAGCGACGCCGACATGGGCAGGCTGGGCCGGGGCGGCCTGCGCGCCATCAGCGCCGACGAGGGCCTCGCCCTGTTCGACGCGTCGGTGCGGCGCGAAGAGCCGGTCGTCGTTCCCGTACGCCTGGACCTGCGCGGCCAGAGCGACCCGCCCGCGCTGCTGCGCTCCCTGGTCCGGTCCGCCCCGCGGCGCGCCTCCGCCGCCCCCGCGGCCGCCTCCTCGGCATGGCAGGAGGGACTGCTCGGCCTGTCGGCGGCCGAGCGCTCCGCCGCCCTCGTGGACCTGGTGCGCGGGCACGTCGCCACCGTCCTCGGCCACACCACGCCCGAGGGCATCGCGCCCGACCGCTCCTTCAGCGACCTCGGCTTCGACTCGCTGACCGCCGTCGAACTCCGCAACCTCCTGGCCGAGTTCACCAAGGTCCAGCTGCCCACCACCCTCGTCTTCGACTACCCGAGCCCCGAGGCGCTCGCCGCCTTCCTGGGCGAGGCCCTCGCGGAGCCCGCGGAGCGCGGCGCACGCGTCGTCGAGGTGCGGGCCACCGACGACGATCCCATCGCGATCGTCGGCATGGCCTGCCGCTTCCCCGGCGGCGTCGGCTCGCCCGAAGAGCTGTGGGACCTGGTCGCGGGCGGACGCGAGGGCATCGGCGGCTTCCCCACCGACCGCGGCTGGGACCTCCAGCGCCTCTACGACCCCGAGCCCGGCCGCACCGGATCGACCTACGTCCGCGAGAGCGGATTCCTCTACGACGCGGCCGAGTTCGACGCCGGATTCTTCGGCGTCTCGCCGCGCGAGGCCACCACGATGGACCCGCAGCACCGGCTGCTCCTCGAAACCTCCTGGGAGGCCATCGAGCGCGCGGGCATCGACCCGACGAGCCTCCGGCGCAGCAGGACCGGCGTGTACGCGGGCCTGATGCACCACGACTACGTGGCACGGCTCCAGGAGATCCCCGAGGAGATCGCGGGGTACCTCAGCAACGGCACCGCGGGCAGCGTCGCCTCCGGCCGCATCGCCTACACCTTCGGTTTCGAGGGCCCCGCGGTGACGATCGACACCGCGTGCTCCTCGTCCCTCGTCGCCCTGGACATGGCCGTGACCGCGCTGCGCAGCGGCGTGTGCGACCTGGCGCTCGCGGGCGGCGTCGCCGTGATGTCGACCCCCACCGTCTTCGCGGAGTTCGGCAAGCAGGGCGGTCTCGCCGTCGACGGCCGGTGCAAGGCGTTCGCCGAGGGCGCGGACGGCACGGCGTGGGGCGAGGGCGCGGGGATGCTCCTGGTGGAGCGTCTCTCCGATGCCCGCCGCAACGGTCACCGCGTCCTGGCCGTCGTCAAGGGCACCGCCGTCAACCAGGACGGCGCGTCGAACGGCATGACCGCGCCCAACGGCCCCTCTCAACAGCGGGTCATCCGAGAGGCGTTGGCGAGCGCCGGTGTGGGCGCCGCCGAGGTCGATGTCGTGGAGGCGCACGGTACGGGGACCTCGTTGGGTGATCCGATCGAGGCGCAGGCGTTGTTGGCCACGTATGGCCAGGAGCGTTCGGGTGGGCGTGCGTTGTTGTTGGGTTCGGTGAAGTCGAACATCGGTCATACGCAGGCCGCGGCGGGTGTCGCGGGTGTGATCAAGATGGTGTTGGCGATGCGGCACGGGGTGGTGCCGCCGACGTTGCATGTGGACGAGCCGAGCAGTCATGTCGATTGGGCTTCGGGTGCCGTGGAGTTGGCGACGGAGTTGGTCGCGTGGCCGGGGGAGGGTGTGCGGCGTGCGGGTGTGTCCTCGTTCGGGATCAGTGGTACGAACGCCCACGTGATCCTGGAGGAGGCCCCGCGTGAGGCCCCCGCGGCCGAGGAAGCGGCCCCGGCAGGCCGGGAGGCCGTGGGTGTGCTGCCGTGGGTGCTGTCCGCGAAGTCGGCTTCCGCGTTGCGGTCGCAGGCGGCGCGGTTGCGGGAGCACGTCGTGGCGGGGGATGTGGACCTGGCGGGGACGGCGGTCGCGTTGGCCACCGCTCGTACCGCCTTCGAGTACCGCGCCGTCGTCCTCGGCGAGGACGTCACCGGCTTCACGACCGCTCTCGACACCCTCGCGGCCGGGGCCGATCCCGGTGACGGCGGCGCGCGCGGCGTGGCCCGCGCATCGCTGAGGACCGCGTTCGTCTTCCCCGACCGGGCCGAAGGGCTGGCCGAGGCGGTCCGCGAACTCCTGGGCTTCTCACCGGCGTTCGCCTCGGCGATGGACGAGTGCGCCGCCGCCCTGGCCCCGCACACCGATTTCGCCCTCCTCGACGTCCTGCGCGAGGAGCCCGGCAGGCTGACCGACCCGGCCGTCGCCCGCCCCGCCCTGTGGGCGGCCACGGTGTCGCTCGCCGAGATGTGGTCGGCCGTCGGCATCACCCCCGCCGCCGTCGTCGGCTTCGGCGGCGGCGAGATCGCCGCGGCCTGCGCCGCCGGCTTCCTGTCCCGCACCGACGGCGCTCTGCTCGCCGCCGGACAGGGGCGCCTGCTCACCGAGCACGAGCACCCCGACGCCCTGCGCGAGCAGGTGAGGGCCCTGGCGGCCCGGGTCACCGCGCGCGACGGACGCGTACGGATGTACTCCGCCGCCACCGGGGCACGCCTCGCCGCCGGCGACCTGGACGCCGAGCACTGGTACCGCACCCTGGGCGAACCGGCCGGTCCCGACGCCGCGGTGAAGGCGCTCCTCGGCGACGGCGTCGAGGCCTTCGTCGAGCTGGGCACCCTCGTCCCCGCGGCGACGACCACCGCCGTCGAGGAGGCCACGGCGGCCGAAGGCCCCGACGTCCTGGTCACCGCCGCCCTGCGGCAGGGCCGCCGGGCCCGCCCCGCGCTGCTGTCGACCGCCGCGGCGCTGTGGGCGCGCGGCGGCGCCGTCGACTGGGCGGCCCTGCTCGACTCGTCGGCGCGCCCCGCCGACGTCCCCACGTACGCCTTCCAGCACCAGCGCTACTGGCTGGACGTTTCCACGCCCGCGGGCGACGCGGGCACGGTGGGGCTCACGGCCGCCGACCACCCGCTCCTCGCCGGTGTGGTCGAGCCCGCGGGGAGCGACACGGCCCTGCTCACCGGACGGCTCGCGCAGGCCACCCACCCCTGGCTCGTCGACCACGCGGTCGCGGACACCGTCGTGCTGCCCGGCAGCGTCCTGCTCGACTGGGCGCTGTACGCGGGAGACCGGCTCGGCTGCGCCCGGGTGGCCGAACTCGCCCTGGAAGCCCCCCTGGTCCTGGATCCGAACGCCGCCGTACACGTCCAGGTCCAGGTCGGCGCGGCGGACGGGGCGGGCCTGCGTGCCCTGACCGTGCACTCCAGGCCCGAACCCGCGGCCGGGGAGGAGACGGGGGAGTGGACCCGCCACGCCCGCGCCGTCGTCGGGCCGGTCCTGCCGAGCCCCGTGGACACCTCGGAGTTCCGCGCCCTGTCCGGCACCTGGCCGCCGCCCGGCGCCCAGGCCCTCGAACCCACCGCGCTCTATGCCGCGTTGGAGGAGCGGGGCCATCTCCACGGACCCGCCTTCCGCGGGCTGCGCGCCGCCTGGCGCAGCGGCGCCGACCTCCTCGCGGAGGTGGCGCTGCCCGACGAGGCCTTCGCCGCCGGGCACGGCTTCGGCGGCCTGCACCCGGCCCTGCTCGACGCCGCGCTGCACGCGCGCACCGCCGAGCAACCGACGGACACGGACACGGACGCGGACACGGACGCGGACCCGGACGGCGCGCGGGTGTGGCTGTCCGCCACCTGGAGCGGCGTACGGGTCCTCGACGCCACCGGCCACACGAGCCTGCGCGTACGGCTGTCCGACGCGGGCGACGGCGCCCTCGGCCTCCACCTGGCCGACACCACCGGTCGCCCGGTCGCCGAGGCCCGCGGGCTGACCCTTCGGGCGGTGCCCACCGCCGGGTTCCGGCGCGCCCGGGACGCCGAGGCCCCCACCCCGGCGGCGCCCGCCCGGCGACCCGCCGCCCGCCCCGTGCACACGGGGCAGGGCGCCGTCGCGCGCGTCCTCGCCGCCGAGCCCGACCGGCGGGCCCGGCTCGTCGAGGACCTCGTCCGTACCGAGCTCGCCGCGGTCCTCGGCCACGGCGACGCCGAAGTCATCGACGTGGAAGCCGAGTTCCTCGACCTGGGCGTGGACTCGATGGCGGGCATCGACATACGCACCAGGCTCGGCTCGCTGCTGCGCCTGGAGCTCGCCGCGGCCACCCTCTTCGAGCACCCGACCACGGCGCTCCTCGCCGCGCACCTCGTCGACCTCATCGGCACCGGACCGGAGCCGGGCGACGCGGGCCCCACCGGCACGGCCGCCCCCGCCTCGCCCTCCGACAGCCTGGAGGCGCTCTACCGGCAGTCCCACGCCCTCGGCAGGGCGGGGTCGACCGGCATGGACCTCATCCGGGCCGCGGGCCGGCTGCGGGCCGCCTTCGGGCAGGAGAGCGCGGCGGAGCACCTGCAGGAGCCCGTCCGGCTCGCCAGGGGCGACGAGGACCGCGCGGTTCTCGTCTGCGTCCCGGCCATCACGGCGACCGCGGGACCTCTCCAGTACGTCGGGCTCGCCCAGCAGATCCAGGGCGAACGTGATGTGATGGTGCTGGTCAACCCGGGCTTCAGGGACGGAGAGTTGGTGCCGGAGTCCTTCGACGCCTTCCTCGGTCTCCAGGTCGAGGCACTGCGCTCGGCCGTGGGTTCGCGGCCCTTCGTACTCCTCGGGCACTCCGCGGGCGGGCTGATCGGCCACGCCCTCGCCGCGCGGGCGGAGCGCGAGGGGCTCAGCCCCTCGGGTACCGTCGTCCTGGACACCTTCCAAGCCGGTACGCAGTTCTCCGCAGAGCTGAGCCGGGCCATGCTGGAGGGCCTCTTCGCCCGCGAACACCTCTTCGGCAGCGGCGCGTTGGCCGGCGTCCGCCTCAGCGCGATGGGGCACTACCACACGCTGATGGACGAGTACGCGCTCACCGAGACCAAGGCCCCGACCCTCTTCGTCGGCGCCGAGAAGCCCCTGCCGTACCAGGCCGACGGCTTCGACGACGACGGCTGGCGGGCCGCCTGGTCCCTTCCGCACACGCTGGTCACCACTCCGGGCGACCACTTCACGCTCATGGAGGACCACATCGCCGTGACCACCGCCGCGATCCGCGGATGGCTCGCGGAACGGGACATCTGAACCACCGCGGGGCAGAGCGCGGCTCTGCCCCGCCCCTTCCCACGGCCGATTCCACCGGCCACCACATGAACACCGCGGCTCACAGAGATCCGTGTTCTAGAGGAGACAGCGCAGTGATAGTTCTTGGTTACAACGGTTTCTCCCGCGCCGCCGACATCTTCGGCAAGCTCTACGGCTACACGCAGGACAGCGTCGACCGCCACAGCTTCCTCGGCCACGACGCGGCCGCTTCCCTCTTCATCGACGGCAAGCTGGTCGCCGCCGTCGAGGAAGAGCGCATGAACCGCCAGAAGAAGACCTCCGCCTTCCCGATCAACGCCATGCGCTGGGTCCTCGACCAGGCCGGGCTCGACTTCGCCGACGTCGACTACTACGCCTTCGGCTGGCGGTTCACCCCGGAGTTCGCCGACACCGCCATCTCCACCATCGCCGGTGCGCCGATCCCGCCCGAGTACAAGTTCAAGGCCCTGTCCGACTTCGGCGAGCTCTACACCGGCATGCTCGGCAAGACCGCGATCCTCGAGGACTTCGCCCGCAACACCGGCTTCGAGCTCGCCGAGGACAAGCTCGTCACCGTCGCGCACCACCGGGCACACCTCGCCTGCGGCCGCGCCTTCGCCGGTTTCGACGACGCCGCCTTCATCATCAGCGACGGCCAGGGCGAGTCGGACAGCGCCATCATGGGCGAGGTCCGCGACGGCGAGGTGAAGGTCTTCGAGCAGTTCACGATCGACTCCGCGAACTCGATCGCCCAGCTCTTCGCCGAGATCACGCGCTACCTCGGTTTCACTCCGAACAACGACGAGTACAAGGTCATGGGCCTCGGCGGGTTCGGCGAGCCGCCGGCGCAGGAGGACAACCCGATCCTGAACCACGTCGTCACCTTCGACGGCCCCGGGCGCTACTCCCTGGCCCTCGCCAACGACCCGCGCGGCCCCCGCGCCTACCTCGCCCTCTTCGACGAGATCTTCGGCGGCAACGACGACAACCGGGGCGAGTTCGAGTTCCAGGTCCGGGTCGCGAGCGCCGCCCAGCAGGCCCTCGAAGTGGTCACCGCCCACCAGCTGCGCGCCCTCGCCGACGTCACCGACCTGCGCGACCTCATCTACGAGGGCGGTGTGGCGCTCAACTGCGTCAACAACACCAAGCTCCTGGAGGACCTGCCGTTCGAGCGCGCCGATGTCAGCTTCGGCGCCAGCGACCCGGGCATCTCCATCGGCGCGGCGGCCCACGTCGTCCGCGAGCAGAACGTCCCGCTCGTGCCCGTGAAGACGCCCTACCTCGGCCCCGAGTACACGGCCGAGGAGGCCCTCGCCACCCTGGAGGCCTACACCGACCGCGTCACCTGGGAGGAGCACCCCGACGGCGCGATCGTCGCGAAGACCGCCGAGCTGCTCAGCGGCAAGACCGTCATCGGCTGGTTCCAGGGCCGTACCGAGTACGGCCCGCGCGCGCTCGGCAACCGCTCCATCCTGGCCAACCCGTCCCACGCGGACATGAAGGACATCATCAACACCCGGGTCAAGCACCGCGAGCCGTTCCGCCCGTTCGCCCCCATCGTCCTGGAGGAGAACGCGCCGAAGGTCTTCGAGATGGGCAAGAAGGAGCGCTCGCCGTACATGACCTTCGTGTTCCCGGTGAAGCCCGAGTACACGCAGACCATCGCGGCCGCCACGCACGTCGACGCCACCTCGCGCATCCAGACCGTGACGGACGACAGCAACCCCCGACTGGCCGAGCTGCTGCGCGAGTTCACCGCGCGCACCGACGTGCCGTGCCTGGTCAACACCTCCTTCAACGTCGCGGGCGAGCCGGTCGTCAACTCCCCGAAGGACGCCGTCGAGTGCTTCCTCAGCACCGACATCGACTTCCTGGTCCTCGGCGATTACCTGGTCACCAAGCGATGAGCGCACCCACCGGAACCGTCTGGCGCGCCCGGACGGCACTCGTTCTGGAAGCGGTCGGGGCGGTGGCCACGGTCGGCCCCGTCCTGGCCGTCATCGAGGTGTGCAGGGAACTCCTCGACGGCGACCCCGACGGCGGCCGGATCGGCCGGCTCGTCCTCGTGGTCGCCGCCGCGGCGGTCGCCGGGTTAGCGGCCCAGCTGATGGGCCGTGTCCTGAGCAAGGAGGCGGGGGCCCGTACCCAGGAGGCACTGCTCCGCGCGGTCACCGGCAGGCTGCGCGGCGCCCGCGCGGCCCGGCCGCTGCACGCCGCCTGGAAGGAGCACGGCACCACACTGGGCCGTGACATCGTCTCCACGGGCGTCATGGTGGGCCGGGCGGGATCGGAACTCCTGTCGGCCTGCCTGGTGTTCGCCCTGTCGATCGGCTACCTGTTCTGGGTCGACTGGCTGATGGCCCTCATCACCCTGGCGCCGATCCTGATCGGCTTCGGCGTCTTCGGCTTCATCTCCGCACGGTTCTTCCGCGAGATGGCGAGCGACTACGCGGCGAGCATCAGCGGCATCGACGAGGTGCGCCCCACCGTGGGCCTGCCGGACCGCGTCAACCCGGCCGGCACGCGGGCCCGCACCGCCGCCGCGACCCGGCGCTCCGCCGCCCGACTGGCCGACGTCACGGATCGGTTCAGCGAGTTCTTCCTGGTCCGCATCGGCTCCCTGCTGGGCGGCCGGGCGCTGGCCGAGATCGCCTTCTCACCCCTGACCGTGCTCGTCTTCGTGCTGTTCGGGGGAACCCTGCTGACCCGCTCGCAGTGGCTGGACCCCGCCGACCTGATCCCGTTCCTGCTGGTCGGCGCGGGACTGGCCGCGCCTCTGCTGGCCATCACCTACTTCGTCGAGGAGCTGGGGGAGGGCAAGAAGGCCGCGGCCCGCCTGGGCCGGTTCGCATCCGGCGCCGCGGCCGCCACGGGTACGCCCGACACCGCCGACGGTGCGGCGGCGCAGGCCGAGCCGGTCCCGGGCCCCGCCCTGGAGCTGCCCGAGCGCGGGGTGCTGACCGTCGTCGCCACCACCGACGCGGGCGCGGACTCGGTCATCGACCGGCTGCTCGCCGACACCCCCGCGGAGCGGCTCGCCGCGGTGGAGGTCGACCCGGCCGTGGTGATCGGCCCCATAGGCGCGTACCTCACCGCCGACCGTACGGACACCGACGCCGCGGCGGCCGAACGCGCCGCGCGCACCGCCGGCTGTCACGACACGATCGCCGCGCTGCCCCGGGGCTACGCGGCGATCGCGGGCGCCGAGGCGCCGCAGTCGTACCCCGAGCTCCAGCGGCTCGCGCTCGCCCGGCTGCTCGCCGCGGACCACGAGGTGGTCCTGCTCGACGAACGGGCCTTCCCCGGCTCCCCGGACACCGTCCGGGCGGCGGTCGCCGACCTGCGCGACCGGGCGACCGTCGTGGTCGTCGCCACCGGGCCGCCCGCGGTCGTCGACGGCGCGCTCGTGGTGACCGAAGCCGGGAAGGTGGTGGCATCGGGCAGCTACGACGAGCTGACCGGTCCCGGCAGCCCGTACGCCGGGTTGCTCGCCCCCGTCGGGGGACCGCGCCGTGCTGCGGACCCCGTGGCCCCGTCCACCGGGTCCGCAGGGTCCCCCGCGCTCCAGGAGGTGCCCCGATGAGGGCCGTGCTCGCTCGCTTCTTGCAGGTCTCGGGGAGACGGGGACTGACGTCGCTGTGCCTGTTCCTGCTCCTGGGCGCCGTCGTCCAGGGCGTCGCCTTCACCTTCGTGGTGCCCATCACGGAGGCCCTGCTCACCCCCGGTGCGGCGGCGCCCTGGGGCTGGATCGCCGCCCTCGCGGTCGTCGGCCTGGTGTACGCGGTGCTCCACTACCGCAGCGTGCCCCTCGGCAACGAGCTGGGCGCCGCACTGGTGACCATCCTGCACAGGGAGGTCGCCGAGCACACGGCGAAACTGCCCAACCGCGCGCTCGGAGTGAGCCGCTCCGACCGGCTGGCCGCGCTCGACGGCACCGCGGTCGTGGTCCTGATGGGACTTCCCGCCCATGTCATGCGGCCGCTGGTGGCCGCGGCCGCCACACCACTGACCGTGATCGTCATCAGCGCCTTCGTCAACCTGAAGATCGCTCTGACGCTGGCGGCGGGGCTGCTCGCGCTGGCCCTGTGCTCCCTGCTCGCGGCCCGGCTGCTGTCCCGCAAGGAGGAGCCCGACGGGGCGGAGTGGCTCCGCAGGAGTTACGAGCAGCAGGGTGCGGGCCGCTCGGGCGGCTTCCTGGCGACCGCCACCGGCGAGGTCCTGCTGTGGCGGGCGGTCGAGCTCGCCGCGTGCGCCGCCGTCGGCGTCTGCGCGGCGGCCGTCTCCGGCGACGGACTCTCGGGAACCAGGGGCGTCGCGCTGATCGTGCTGTCGGTACTCACCTACCGGCCCATGATGGAAGCCGTCCTGCTGACCAGCACCGTCATGAACGCACGTGAAGTGATGTCCACCATCGGCAAGTTGCTGGACACCGGCGGGACCGGCCCGCAGGAGGTCCGGCCGGGAGCCGACTGGCCCGACAGCACGGACCTCGTCTTCGACGGCGTCAGCCTGCGGGTCGAGGGGGCGACCGTACTCGACACGGTCTCGTTCGAGATCCCGGGCGGTACGACCACGGCGCTCGTCGGAACCCCCGACGGCACCCGGCTGCTGCTCGGCGACCTGCTGACCGGCGACGTCACGCCGACGTCCGGCCAGGTGCGGATCGGCGGGGTCGACGTGAGCGCCCTCGCCCCGTCCGTAGTCGACCGGCACATCGCCCGGGTCGACCCGCAGGACCCGGGGCACACGCGGGAGGAGGCCATCCGGCTGCTCGACTCCTTCCCCGACCGGCTGGCGGACCGGCCCGGCGTACCGGACGGCCTGAACCGGCTGCGCGCCGCTGTGGCCGCGCGGGACACCGCTTCCGAGCCGCCGAGCGAGCCGTCCACCGAGCCGTCCATCGAGCCGCTCTCCGCGGCGGACCGCTGGCGGTTGGCGCTGTTGCGCGCCCTGGCCGGCGATCCCTCCCTGGTGGTGGTGGACGCGACGGCCGGTACGGACCCGTTCGACGCCGACCCCCAGCTGGCCGCGCTGTTCACCGGGCTCTCCCAGGACCGCACGTGCTGGCTCCTGACGGGCACCGGCGGCGAACTCCCGTCGTGCGACCGGCTGGTGGAGGTGCAGGGCTCCCGAGCCACCGCACGCGTCGCCGTGTCGGGTTGAAACGGGAGAGGGGGCCGGGTCACCGCCTGCACGGCGGTGACCCGGCCCCCTCTTCGTGGAGGCGGGGCGGGACTACGCGGCGCCCTGCCAGAGGCCGTGGTGGCGGCGGTACCAGTCGACCGTCGCCGCGAGGCCCTCGTCGAAGTCCACCGCGGGCCGGTAGCCCAGGGTGTCGGAGATCTTGGAGATGTCCATCGCGTACCGCCGGTCGTGACCCTTGCGGTCGGCCACCCGTTCCACCATCGAGGCGTCCGCGCCGACCAGTTCGAGCAACCGCTCGGTCAGCGCGCGGTTGGTCAGTTCCGTTCCGCCACCGACGTTGTAGATTTCCCCGGACTTTCCGCCCGCGGCCACCAGTGCGATGCCCCGGCAGTGGTCGTGGACATGCAGCCAGTCACGAATGTTCTCGCCGTCGCCGTAGAGCGGCACTTTCTGTCCGGCCAGCAGACGGGAAACGAACAGCGGAATAATCTTTTCCGGGTACTGGTACGGGCCGTAGGTGTTGGATCCCCGAGTGAGGCACACCGGTAGCCCGTGGGTGCGGTGAAAAGCGAGCACCATGAGGTCGGCGGACGCCTTCGACGCGGCGTAGGGGGAATTCGGGGCGAGCGGATTCTCTTCCGTCCACGGCTCTTCGTCGGCGCCCAGGGAGCCGTACACCTCGTCGGTCGACACGTGGACGAATTTGCCCACCCCGGTGTCCGATGCGGCGGTCAGCAGTGCCTGCGTACCCAGCACGTTGGTCCGTACGAATTCCTCGGCCCCGGATATGGAACGGTCGACGTGGGACTCGGCGGCGAAGTGCACGACGAGATCCATGCCCCGCATCGATTGCGTCATCAGGCGCGTGTCGCAGATATCGCCTTCGACGAATCGAAAGCGGGGGCTCGCGGACACCGGTGCGAGATTTTCTCGTCTGCCCGCGTAGGTCAGTTTGTCGACCACGGTCACCTCGGATCCGGCCAGTTCCGGGTAATCGTTCTGCACGGTCTGCCGGACGAAGTGCGAGCCGATGAACCCGGCACCCCCGGTGACAAGTATGCGCATGGGCCACCTCTTCATGTGGAGTCGGTTGGGGAGGGGGAGACATCAGTGGTGCTGAGAAATCTCCATCAGGTACTTCCCGTAATCCGTCTTCGCCAGCTGACTGCCGAGTTCGTGGCACGCCGCGGCGTCGATGAAGCCCATGCGGAAGGCGATCTCCTCCAGACACGCGATCCGCACGCCCTGGCGCTGCTCCAGCGTCTGGACGAACTGCGAGGCCTGGAGCAGCGAGTCGTGGGTACCGGTGTCCAACCAGGCGAAACCGCGCCCGAGGTTGACCATCCTGGCCCTGCCCTGCTCCAGGTAGACGCGGTTCACATCGGTGATCTCCAACTCGCCGCGCGGCGAGGGGCGGACGTTCTTGGCCACGTCCACCACGTCGTTGTCGTACACGTACAGACCCGTGATGGCCAGGTCGGACTTGGGTGCGATCGGCTTCTCCTGGAGGGAGATCAAGCGCCCGTCGGCATCGACCTCGCCGATGCCGTAGCGCTCGGGGTCGCCGACCGAATAGCCGAACAGCACGCAGCCGTCGAGATTCTCCATCTCCGCCTGGAGCAGTCTGCCGAATCCGGGGCCGTGGTAGATGTTGTCGCCCAATACGAGCGTCACCGGATCCGAGCCGATGAAATCGGCTCCGATGATGAAGGCCTCGGCAATTCCGTTCGGCTCCGCCTGCTCGGCGTACTCGATATTTATTCCGAGCTGGCTGCCGTCTCCCAGGAGTTCCTGGAAGGCGGGTAAGTACTGGGGGGAGGAAATGATCAGGATGTCTCGGATCTTCCCCAGCATCAGCACCGAGAGCGGGTAGTAGATCAACGGCTTGTTGTACACCGGAAGCATTTGCTTCGAGACGGCGTGGGTTAATGGATATAACCGGGTGCCGGCGCCTCCGGCCAGAACTATGCCCTTCATGCGACCACATTTCCGTAAGTTGCTGGAATAATGGGGTAGGGAAAGTCGGCTCAGTCCGCGTTGGGCGCTGCCGCTAACGAAGTCTCTCGAGGTGGCGTAATGTGCTCAGAGCGACTTGATCTTTCCGTTGCTTGAATGCGAGCGTAGAGTTCCGGCTCGTCGCTGTCAACGTGACCTTGGACTCTCTCGCGGCGCCCGCGCGATTTCTCTTCGCCCCGTTCATGCCTAAGTATTCGGCAGGGTGGCGACGTTCGCGGTAAGGCCGTTGTATATCGGCCAGTGGCCTGAAAAGCGCCCTATTCCCGGCCTCGCGCCATGTGCTCGGTGATGAGCGAGGTCACGGCTGCGAGGGGAGGCCAGGACCATTGGCCGGAGCGCACCAGGAGCGAGGTGCGGCGGGTACCGGCCAGGGGGTCGAGGGGCCGGAAGGCGACATCGGTACGGTCCCGCTCGATTCCCGACTCGGCGAGCAGGGCCACTCCGAGGCCCGCCCCGACGAGGCTGTTCACCAGGTGCAGGCTGTCCATGCGATGCGCGATGCGCGGCGCGAAACCGGCGATCGCGCACACCCGCTGGACGAGTTCGTCGTCATCGGTGCCGCGCGAATTGGCGATCCATCCCGCTCCGGCGAAGTCCCGCAGTTCGGTCAGCGCGACGGGCCGCCCGGCGTCCGCGTGACGGGCGGGGACCGCGAGGAAGAGCGGCTGCTCCTCCACCTGCCGGACGCTGAGCTCCGGTGGGACCGTACGCGGCACCAGGCTGTAGTGGTAGACCACGCCGAGGTCGATGGCGCCCGAGCGCACGAGAGCGATGGTGTGGTCCGGCTCGTGCTCGTAGGTCTCGACCTCGATCCGCGGATACGCCGTCCCCAGCCGCGCGAGCATGGGCAGCACCACCGGCTCGACCGCGGTGAAGAAGCTCGCGAGCCGCACGCGCCCCGCCGGCTCGGCCCCGCCGCTCAGCTCCGCCCGCGCCTCCTCCACCGCGGCGAGGATGGCGACCGCGTGCTCCGCCAGCCGTTCGCCCGCGGGCGTCAGCCGGACCCGCCGTCCCACCGGCCTCAGCAGCTGTGCGCCGACCTCCGTCTCCAGCACGGCCAGGTGCTTGGAGACGGCCGAGGTCCCGTACCCCGTGGCCGTGGCCACCGCGGCCATGGTGCCCAGGCGGCCCAGCTCCACGAGCAGCCGAAGTCGGCCGAGATCCGGAAGCGGGCGCACGTCCTGGGGTGCCATACGGCGATCATCCGCCAATGGTGGCCATTGGCGCCACTATTAGCCCGTGGACAGCAGGGAACGGCTCCCGCTCCAATGGCGGGATGAACGCCTCCGCCGCCCCCGTCGTGGCACCTCACCCGGTCGCCGCCACCCCCGGCCCGACGCCGCCCGCCGCCGACCGGCCGCGCGGTCTGCCCGGGGCGGTGCTCCTCCTCGTCGCCATGGCGGTGCTGCACACCGGCGGCGCCCTGGCGACCGAGCTGTTCGACTCCCTCGGCCCGGCCGGTACGACCTGGCTGCGCCTTTCCTTCGCCGCCGTGTTCCTGCTCGCCTTCACCGGCCGGTCCCTGTGGCGCGTGGTGCGCGCGGCCTCCCGGGCCGACCTGCTCGTCACCGTGGCCCTGGGAGCGGTCAGCGCGGGCATGATGCTGCTGTTCTCGGAGTCCGCCGCCCGGCTGCCACTGGGTACGGCGACGGCGCTGGAGTTCCTCGGACCGCTGGCCGTGGCCGTCGCCGGGTCCCGGCGCCCCAGGGAGCTGGCGTGGCTGGCGCTGGCGGCGGCCGGTGTCCTGCTCCTCACCTCGCCCTGGACCGGCGCGACCGACTCCGCGGGAGTCCTCTTCGGGCTGGGGTCGGCCGTCTGCTGGGCGCTGTACGTCATCGGCACCGCGCACGTCGGCAGCAGGTTCTCGGCGCAGCACGGTCTCGCCCTCTCCCTCACGGTGGCCGCGGTCGTCGCCGCGCCGTTCGGGGCGCCGGGGGCGGTCGTGAACCTCGACTGGAAGGTGGCCGCCGCGGCGGCGGGCATCGCCGTACTGATGCCGCTGGTCCCCTTCCTGCTGGAGATGAAGGCGCTCCAGCGCATGACCAAGACCACCTACGGCACCCTTGCCGGACTGGAGCCCGCAGTGAGCCTGCTGGCCGGGGTGCTCCTCATCGCCCAGACCCCGACCGTCGTCCAGGCGGCGGGCACCGTACTCGTCGTCACGGCGGGCATCGGAGCCGCACGCCGACAAACACCCCGCTGACGACCTCCGCCCACCGCCCGCGGCACACCCGCGCCCCGCTCCGCCGGACCCCTAGAAGAACCCGAGCTTCTTCGGCGAGTAGCTCACCAGCAGGTTCTTCGTCTGCTGGTAGTGGTCCAGCATCATCTTGTGGGTCTCGCGGCCCACGCCCGACTGCTTGTAGCCGCCGAAGGCCGCGTGGGCGGGGTACGCGTGGTAGGAGTTCTGCCAGACGCGGCCCGCCTGGATCGCCCGGCCCGCGCGGTAGGCGGTGTTCACGTCGCGCGTCCACACGCCAGCGCCCAGGCCGTACGGGGTGTCGTTGGCGATCCGGATGGCGTCCTCGAAGTCCTGGAAGGAGGTCACCGAGACCACCGGGCCGAAGATCTCCTCCTGGAAGACCCGCATGCGGTTGTCGCCCTCGAAGATCGTCGGCTGTACGTAGTACCCGCCGGCCAGCTCCCCTCCCGGTTCGATGCGCCGACCGCCCGTCAGGATCTTGGCGCCCTCCTGCTGCCCGATCTCCAGGTAGGCCAGGACCTTCTTGAGCTGCTCCTCCGAGGCCTGGGCGCCGATCATCGTGTCGGTGTCCAACGGGTGCCCGGGGACGATCAGTTCGGTGCGGGCGATGGCCGCGTCCAGGAAGTCCCCGTAGCGGCCGCGTTCGATGAGGGCGCGCGACGGGCAGGTGCACACCTCGCCCTGGTTGAGGGCGAACATCGCGAAGCCCTCCAGCGCCTTGTCGCGCAGCTCGTCGTCGACGGTCCAGATGTCGTCGAAGAAGATGTTCGGGCTCTTGCCGCCCAGCTCCAGCGAGACCGGCTTCAGGTTCTCGGCCGCGTACCGCATGATCAGACGGCCCGTGGAGGTCTCGCCGGTGAAGGCGATCTTCGCCACGCGCGGGCTGGAGGCGAGCGGTTTGCCGGCCTCCTCGCCGAAGCCGTTCACGATGTTGACCACGCCCGGCGGCAGCAGGTCCGCGACCAGGCTCAGCCAGTAGTGCACCGAGGCCGGGGTCTGCTCCGCGGGCTTGAGGACCACCGTGTTCCCCGCCGCCAGCGCCGGAGCCAGCTTCCACACCGCCATCAGGATCGGGAAGTTCCACGGGATGATCTGGGCGACCACGCCGAGCGGCTCGTGGAAGTGGTAGGCCACCGTGTCGTCGTCGAGTTCGCTGAGCGTGCCCTCCTGGGCCCGTACCGCACCCGCGAAGTACCGGAAGTGGTCGATGGCCAGCGGGATGTCCGCCGCCAGGGTCTCGCGCACCGGCTTGCCGTTCTCCCAGGTCTCCGCGACCGCCAGCGCCTGGAGGTTCTGCTCCATCCGGTCCGCGATGCGCAGCAGGACCAGGGAGCGGTCGGCGGGGGAGGTGCGGCCCCAGGCGGGCGCCGCCGCGTGCGCCGCGTCCAGCGCCCGCTCCACGTCGGCCGCCGTACCGCGCGCGACCTCGGTGAAGGGCTGCCCGTTGACCGGGGACGGGTTGGCGAAGTACTGGCCGAGCACCGGCCCGACGTACTCGCCGCCGATGAAGTGGTCGTAGCGGGACGCGTACGACATGAGCGCCCCCTCGGTACCGGGCGCAGCGTAGCGAGCCATGGACGTCCTCCCCTTCGCCGGGCGCCGTGCCGGACCGGACGGCGCTCGGGAGGAGGCTAGGAGCGCACAGGTTGCGGATACGTTGCGCCCGCGCCGGTGCCCGCGCCCGTGCGCGACGGCGGGCGGTCCGCGCGTACGCCGCCCAGCTCGGCGTCGAGCGCGCGCACCCGGGCCAGCGCCACCGGGCGCCCCTCCCGCGGCAGCGCCGCGGCCAGCGCCCGCCACACCGCCGGATCGTCCTCGCCCCACGGGCTGCACACCCAGTCGGCCAGCAGTCCCGCATCCGCGCGGGCGATCACCGCCGCCCGCGCCTGGTCCTCGATCCGGCGCCGCAGCCGAACGATGCCGGGCGCCCGCGAGCCGGGCAGCAGGGGGCCCGGGTACCCGCCGAGCGCGGCGGACACGGCTCCCGCCGCCAGCAGCCGGATCGCGGTGGTGAAGTCCGCCTCCATCGGCGCGGCCGTCCGGTACGGGCGCGAGAGCAGGGCGCGCGGACCCAGGAGGGAGCGCAGCCGCGACATCTCGGCGCGCAGGGTCACCGGCGCGACCCGCTCGTCCTCGTACAGGGCGATCGACAGCTCCTCGCCTGACAGCCCCTCGGGGTGATGGGCCAGCAGCGCCACGATCTCGCTGTGCCGGTGGCCCAGGCGCACCGCGCGCCCACCGGTCACCAGCAGCGCCTCGTCCCGCCCCAGCGCGGCCAACGAGTCCGCGGCGCCCCCGCCCCCGGCCCCGTACGCCGGAGCCGGGGGCATCGCGGGATACGCGGTGCCCGCCGCCAGGGGCACCGCGCCGGCCACCCCCGCCGCTCCCGCCGTATTCCCCGCGTCCCCCGGATCGAGCAGGGCGAGCTGTGCCTCCGCGGCCCGGGCCACCGCCTGTACGAACGCCAGCGAATGCGGATGCGCGAGCCCGTCGCCGCCCGTGATGTCCACCGCGCCCAACAGCCGCCCGGTCCGCGGATGCCGCACCGGCGCCGCCGCACACGTCCAGGGGTGCACGTGCCTGCTGAAGTGCTCCGCCCCGAACACCTGCACCGGCTCGCCGACGGCCACCGCCGTCCCCGGGGCGTTCGTCCCCATCGCCGACTCCGACCAGCGCGCACCGGGTACGAACCCCAGCCCGCGCGCCCGGTCCAAGGTCGCGCTCTCGCCCTCGACCCACAGCAGCGTCCCCCGGGCGTCGCACACCGCCAACAGGTGCGCCCCGTGCGCCGCGAACGCCCCCACCAGCTCGCGGAACACCGGCATCACCCGGGCCAGCGGATGCACCTCCCGGTACGCGCGCAGCTCCGGCTCCGCCAGCTCGACCCGGGCCGTGCACTCCGGGCTGACCCGGGCCCGCGCGCAGCGCCGCCAGGACTTCGCGATCACCGCCCGCACCGGCGCCTCGACCCGTCCGTCCACCGTGAACGCCTCGTGCGCGCGCCGCAGTTCCCGCCCCCGCTCGACCGGATCGGCCCCGCCCGGCAACGCGACCGAAGGATCGCCCATGTGTCAGCCTCCCGGGATGCGGCGGTACCTGGCGCCCCATCGTCGTACCGGCCCCCACCCCCGGCAAGCCGTACGTCGGCCAGTCCACGGGGCCGCGGCCGGTTCAGGAATCCGCGGCGGCGTCCCCGGGATCGGGCCCGGCCAGTGCGGACGCGGGGTCGCGGGCCGGTGGGCCCGCGGGCAGCCAGCGGCCGGCCTCCTTGCGGTACGGCCACCACAACCCCTCGCGTCCCCACCGCAATTGGCGATCGGGATGGGCGGTCGGGGTCCAGCGGGCCCGGACCCGCCGGAGCACCGGCGCTTCCTCGTCGGGCCAGGCCGCGGCCAGCGCGGCCCTGGCCCGCCCGAGAGCCGCCCGGTCCGGGGCCCAGTCCTCCTCCAGTGCCGCGAGCGCCGGGGCCCCGCCGAAGCCCCAGGCCCGCACAGCGAGGTCCAGGGCCGCCCGGTCGCGCCCCGAAGCCGCCGCCAGGCGGGCCCGCACCCGTACCGGCGCCCCCTCCGACGCCGCCAGTCGCACCGCGTCCTGGTCGAGGGTGAGCGTCGCGGGTGCGGGAGCGCCCCCGGCGGTCGGGGCCAGGGCCCGGGCCAGCATCCGGTGCGCCTCGGCGGCCGTCGCCTGCGCGAGGAACTCCACCGCGTCCAGGTCGAGTTCGGGCTCCTCCTCGCCCTCCGACTGGGGCGGCTGGCCGGGCGCCGCCGGCAGCCGCGGAAGCGGCGGCAGCGGTGCGACGGCCCCGCGCGCGGCGAACACCCGCGCCGCGGGCCCGCCCGTGACCGCGCACCCGTCCTCCGCACCCGGACCGGCGGCCGCCGCCGCGCTGCGCTGTTCCAGGGCGTCCAGCACGGCGCGCTCGCCCCGCCCGCGCAGCAGCAGGAGCACGAAGGGGTCCTGGTCGAGCAGCCGCGCCACCTGGTAGGCGAGCGCCGCGGTGTGCGGGCAGTGGTCCCACTCGCCGCAGTCGCAGTCGGGGTCCAGGTCGCCGATCCCCGGGAGCAGCGCGACCCCGGCGGCCGCGGCGTCCTCGGCCAGCTCGGGCGGCACCTCCCGCTCCAGCAGCGCCGCGATGTGCCCCGACTCGGCGGCCGCCAGGTCCAGTACGCGCCCCCAGTCCGCCTCCCCGAACTCCTGGAGCAGCACGTCCGTACGGTGCGCCGTGCCGTCGCGGTCCCGGACCACCGCGGTCAGTCGCCCCGGGCGCACCGACACCGCGCCGACCGCTCCGGACCTGGCCAACCGGCGCCCCCGGCGCAGCTGTTCGCCGTCGAGGGCGCTGTCCTCCAGGGCGCGCAGCCAGGCCCGGCCCCACCAGGTCCCGGCGAAGCCGCGCCCGGTCCCCGCGGGCGGCAGGGCGGGGAACGTCACTTCGTACCCGTGGGAGGAGTCCTCGTCGTACGCGGGGTCCTCGCCGTAGCCGGCGCTCTCGTCGTGCTCGTCGTACTCGTCGTGCTCGTGGGTGCTCACGCGCGCCCCTCCCGCTCGGTGGTGGCGCCCTCGTCCGGGCCGCGCAGCGCCACCAGGGCCGCCAGCTCGGCATCGCTCAGCTCGGTGAGGGCGGTCTCGCCCGCTCCCAGTACGGAGTCCGCCAAAGCCTTCTTGCGGGACAGGAGTTGGGCGATGCGGTCCTCGACGGTGCCCTCGGCGATGATCCGGTGGACCTGGACGGGCTGGGTCTGGCCGATGCGGTAGGCGCGGTCGGTGGCCTGTTCCTCGACGGCGGGGTTCCACCAGCGGTCGTAGTGGACGACGTGTCCGGCGCGGGTGAGGTTGAGGCCGGTGCCCGCGGCCTTGAGGGAGAGCAGGAACACCGGGACCTCGCCGTCCTGGAAGCGGTCCACGAGCTCCTCGCGGCGGGCCACCGGGGTCCCGCCGTGCAGCAGTTGGGCCGGGATCCCGCGGGCCGCCAGGTGCCGCTCCAGGATCCGGGCCATGGCCACGTACTGGGTGAAGACCAGCACCGAACCGCCCTCGGACACGATCGTGTCCAACAACTCGTCCAGCAGCTCCAACTTCCCGGACCGTCCGCCGCCCTCCTTGAGGTACTGGGCCGGGTGGTTGCAGATCTGCTTGAGCGAGGTGAGCAGCTTGACCACCAACCCGCGCCGCTCCATCGCGTCCGCCGCCGCGATCGCGGCGAGGGTCTCGCGCACGACCGCCTCGTAGAGCCCCGCCTGTTCCGCGCTCAGCGCGACCGCGTGGTCGGTCTCCGTCTTGGGCGGCAGCTCCGGGGCGATCCCGGGATCCGATTTCCGCCGCCGCAGCAGGAACGGCCGTACCAGGCGGGCCAGTCGGTCGGCGGCCAGCGGATCGCGGCCCGACTCGACGTCCTCGCCGAAGCGCGCGCGGAAGGTGCCGAGCCGCCCCAGCAGGCCGGGCGTGGTCCAGTCGAGCACGGCCCACAGGTCGGTGAGGTTGTTCTCCACCGGTGTTCCGGTGAGCGCCACCCGGGCCGGAGCGCCGATCGTGCGCAGCGCCTTCGCCGTCGCCGAGTGCGGGTTCTTGACGTGCTGCGCCTCGTCGGCCACCACCATCCCCCAGCCGGCGGCGGCGAGTTCGGGAGCGGCGGCCCGCATGGTGGCGTAGGTGGTGAGGACGAAGGCGCCGCCGGAGAGGCCCTCCAGACTGCGCCGGGCGCCGTGGAAGCGGTGCACGGGCGTCCCCGGGGCGAACCGTTCGATCTCGCGCTGCCAGTTGCCCAGCAGCGAGGCCGGGCAGACGACCAGGGTCGCCCCGGCCGTCCCCGGGTCCCGCTGCCGGTGCAGGTGCAGGGCGATGAGGGTGACGGTCTTGCCGAGGCCCATGTCGTCGGCCAGGCAGCCGCCGAGACCGAGCTCGGTCATCCGGACCAGCCAACGCAGCCCGCGCAGCTGGTAGTCGCGCAGGGTCGCCCGCAACTCCGGCGGAGCGACGACGGGTCGGGCGCCGCGGGAGTCGGGAGAGCCCGGCTCCTCCGGATCGGCGGAGAGCAGCGCGCGCAGCCGCTCCAGCGGGCCGGTCGCGGTGACGTCGACCCGCCGCCCGTCCAGTTCCGTCGATCCGGTGAGTACGGCGACCAGCGCGTCCAGCGGCGCGACGGCGCGCTCCTGCCGGGCGCGGGCCCGGGCCCGGCGCGCCTCGGCCGGGTCGATCAGGACCCATTGGTCCCGCAGCCGGACCAGCGGCCGCTTCGCTTCGGCGAGCCGGTCCAGCTCCTCGGCGGTGAGGTCGCCGTGGCCGCCGAGCGAGTGCCGCCAGGACAGGGAGAGCGGGGCGGCCGCGGAGAGCGGTCCGGTGAGCGCGGCGCCGGAGCCGGAGGCGATGACCGCACGCGGGCCCAGGGTCCGGGCGAGTCCGCGCGGCCAGTGCACCTCGACCCCGTCGGCCGCCAGCGCGATGGCCGCGGGACCGAGCAGCTCGGCGACCTCCTCGTCGGCGAGCGACACGGCGTCCGGCACGGCCGCGGTGAGCAGCGGGGTCAGCGGGGGCCAGGTCCTGGCCGCGCGGCGCAGCGCCCGGAGCGCGTCCCGCCGGGCGCGGGGAGGGAACCCGGTAGCCGCCGGGCCCGCGCCCGACCAGACGTCGGCGGCGTCCGCCACGAGCGCGGCGCCACCGAGACCATGCATCTGGAGGACGGCCCGACAGCCGGGCCCGGCACCGGGCGCGCCATCGAGATCGCGGGTGGGGTCGCCGACGGGACCGATCGGGCGGTCGGGCGAAGCGGTCAGCTCGACGCGGAGGGAGATCCGTACGGCCGCGTCGTGCGCGGCGGCGAGCTCGTCGGCCCAGGGGCGCAGCTCGGGGTGCCGCTCCGCGGCGGGTGCGGCGTAGGCCGGTCCGGCCGTCGCGGCCGCGGCGGCGGGGGACCGGGGGAGGGTGTCGGCGACCGCGTCGAGGAAGGAGCGCAGCAGCGGTTCGGGCGCGGGCAGAAGCAGCGGTCCGGTGGTGGTCAGGGGCACGCTGCGGGCCTCGGGCGGCATCGCGGCGGCCAACTCCCCGACCAGGTCGTGGCCTCCCTGGTCGAGCGGGCCGATCCGCCAGGCGTCGTACCCGGCGGCGGTCAGTCCGGGCAGGAGCAGCCCGTCGGCCAGGAAGCGCAGGGCGAGCAGCCCGGCGGCGCCCCAGAAGGCGGCCGCGGCGGAGGCGGCCGCCGCGGAGGGGGTCGTTCGGGGGACGGTCGTTCCGGGGGTGGCGACAGCGAGACGGGCCCGGACGAGGAGGGGCAGGGCGTCGGCCACCGGCAGCACGAGCGCGGTGACCGTGACGGCCGCCGGTCGCGGACCGTCGTCGTCGACGACGACGCTGAGGGTTTCGAGGGGCCAGGGGGCCCCGGGGGATCCCAGGGGCGCGGGAGAGCCCGGAGACGCGGCAGGCCCGGGAGGTGCCGGAGCCCCAAGTGGTCCAGGGGATCCGATTGGCCGGATGGCGTCGGCCAGCTCTCCGTCCCGGCTCCAGAAGGCGATCCTGCCGTGGCGGGCGGGATCGGCGGGACCGGCGGGAAGGAAGACGGCTGAACAGCGGATGAGGACGGAAATATCGGGCTGCACGCGTTCCTCAAACTTGACTACCGGGTTCAAGGTCGCCGAGAGTACCCCAGCCGTCACGCGGAGAACCCGCTGTCCGGTCGTGACCCGGATCACGTCGCCAGGAGTGCGGGGTGGCCGGGAACGAGCGGTCGGGAACGAGTGGTAGAGCGGTCGCGTTACAGAGGGAGAAGCAGTCGGAGCACGCGAGGAGAGGGGTCCCCGATGTCGACGAGTGGCAAGGTCGCCGCGGTCGGAGTGGCGGCAGCGATCGTCCTGTTCTTCACGGTCGGGTTCTGGGTGGGTCTGCTGGTCCTGATCGGGGTACCGGCCGCCGCCTACCTGATGCTCGATCCCTCCCAGCGGCGACGGCTGCGCGGCGTGTCGAAGAACAGAAGGCAAATAGGGCGCTGACGGCGTCCGAGGGGGGAAGTTCCAGATGAGCACCGGCCAGGTCACGGCGGTCAACAGCAATGACGTGTACTCGTTCACCAAGCCCACGCGGGAGAGCATCACGCTCCTGGCGGGTCTCGGCGTCGAGGGGGACGTGCACGCGGGCGTCACCGTCAAGCACCGCTCCCGGGTCGCCCAGGACCCGACGCAGCCCAACCTCCGACAGGTCCACCTGATCCACCGCGAGCTCTTCGACGAGGTCGCGAGGGAGGGCTTCGAGGTCGCACCGGGTCAGCTCGGGGAGAACGTGACCACCGAGGGCATAGACCTGCTCGCCCTGCCGACCGGCGCGCTGCTGCGCTTCGGCGAGGAAGCGGTCGTCGAGGTCACGGGACTGCGCAATCCGTGCCTCCAGATCGACGCGTTCCAGCAGGGCCTGCTCAAGCAGGTGGTGGGCCGGGACGAGACGACGGGTCGGGTGGTGCGCAAGGCGGGCATCATGGGTGTGGTCCGCGAGGGCGGCACGATCCGCCCGGGCGACGCCATCAGCGTCACCCTGCCGCCTCGGCCGCACGTCGCGCTCGAACGGGTCTGACGCGCGGGGCGCGCAGGCCCGCCCCAGCGCCCGCGCCCGCGCCGATCGGCTCCCGCGCCGATCGGCTCCCGCGCCGACCGGCTCCCGTGCGCCGACCCGTTCCCGCGTCCGCCCGCGCCCGTACGTCCGCTCACACCGGCCGGACCGCGACCCCGTCCAGCGCCGCCAGCAGCCCGGGCAGGTCCGCTTCGCCGTCCCGGGGCACCGGGATGACCTCGCTCGGCCCCTCGTCCAGCAGGACGAAGGCGATGTCGTCGGTGCGGGCCACCAGCGACCACCCGGGCCCGTCCACCCGCAGGGTCCTGGCACCCTCGCCGGCGAAGGCGGACCGCACCCGCCCCGGCGGCGGCGGTGCGGTGGTGTAGGCCCGTGCCTCCTCCAGCACCCGGGCCAGCCCCGGGTGCTCGACGGGCTGACCGCCGCCGTCGGAGTCGAACCGCTCGCGCCACTCGGCCCACTGGCGGGCGATCTGGTCCGCGCCCATCCGCCGCTGGACCGGCCCCCAGCTCTCGGCCGAGGGCGGAGCCAGCGGCACCCGCCCCGTGCCGTCCGCGCCCTGCTCGGGGTCGTGTGGCTCGGGGATGCCGGGTGCGGCGACGGACAGGGCCAAGGGCCAGCCCGCCAGGGAGACCACGATGCTGCGCTCGTCCGGCGAGAGGTCGTACTCCATCCCGCAGTCCCAGGAGGCGATGGCCGTCGCCACGAGGGCGACGTCGTCGACGACCACCGTCCAGCGGGCGCCGTCCTCGTCCTGGCCGAGCACCAGCCCGTACCCGTCCCCGGCGGCGGGCACGCCCAGCAGGGAGCAGGCCTCCGGGTAGTCGTCTCCCAGGATGCTCGGGAACTGGGCCGGGGTCAGCAGTACGGCGGACAGCACGTACAGCGAACCGTCGCCCTCCTCGTCGGACACGTACCCTCCTGGTGGCTCATCTGTCGGCGCACCCTAACCAGCGAGTAACCCGCTCGTCGAGACCGGGAGTGCACCGATTTCCAAGGCAGCTGCCCGCACGTAGAGTTGGGGGCCCGCCACAGAAAGGGATGCCCGGTGCAGCGTTACGACCGGCTGAAGGAGATCCTCAGGCTCGATCCGGAGCGGGATTTCCTGGCCATCTACCGACTCACCGCCACCTACGAGTTCCCCTGGGACTTCGCCAGAGCGCTGGAACTGGCCCTCCAGCGGACGTACGCCGTCCCCAGCATCGGCGGGCTGCTCGCCGGGACCGGCGAGTTCACCGGCCGCGCCCAGAAGCGCTACGACGACACCGCGCTGCTCCTCGACGCGGTGCTGGAGCACGGTTTCGACAGCGACACCGGGCGCGCCGCGATCCGGCGCGTGAACCAGATGCACGGCGGCTACACCATCTCCAACGAGGACATGCGCTACGTCCTGTGCACCTTCGTGGTGATTCCGAAGCGCTGGCTGGACGTCTACGGCTGGCGCTCGCTGACCCACCACGAGCAGCGGGCGTGCGCGCGGTACTACACCACCCTCGGGCAGCACCTGGGCATCAAGGACGTCCCGGACTCCTTCGAGGAGTTCGAAGCCACGCTGAACGCCTACGAGGCGGCCCACTTCGGCTGGCACGAGGGCGGCCGCGAGGTCGCCGACGCCACCTTCGACCTGATGGCCTCCTGGTACCCGGCCCCGCTCGCCCCGCTGGTGCGCGGCGCCGGCCGGGCCCTCCTCGACGAGCCGCTGCTGCGCGCGTTGCGGTACGAGCCGCCGCACCCCCGCGTGCGCGGACTGGTCCAGGGCGCGCTGCGGCTGCGCGGGCGTGCGGTCCGCCTGCTGCCGCCCCGCGCGCAGCCGCACTACGCCCGGCAGAACCCCGAGATCAAGGGGTACCCCGAGGGCTACGACGTGGGGGAGCTGGGCACCTTCCCGAGGTCCGGTGCCGGCGGCTGCCCGGTTCCGCATCCCCGCCGACCCCAGGGCGCCGACGCGCCGCCCCCCGCCTGAGGGGTGCCCGCCCGGGTGGGGCCCGGGTGGTGCCCTGGGGATGAGGGCGACCTCAGGGGCGGCGGACCGCCACGGCCAGGAAGCGGGCGTCCTCATCGGCGTACGAGAGCAGGTCCCACCCGGAACCGGCGAGCAGCGGGCCGAGGTTGTGCTCGGCCCGCATGTCCCCGGGGGTGAGCTCCCGGCCCTGGCGGGTGGCCAGGGCCAGCCGCCCGATCGGGTGGAACAGGGCGAGGCGCCCGCCGGGGCGCACCACGCGCGCGAGTTCGCGCAGGTTGGCCCCGGGGTCGGGCAGGTGGGCGATCAGCCCGGACGCGAAGACCGCGTCGAGTCCGCCGTCGCGCAGCGGTAGCCGCGCCACGTCCGCGAGCAGCAGCGCGCCCGCCGCCGCCCGCCCCGCCCGCACCGCCGCGTCGAGCATCTGCGGGGTGAGGTCGGCGCCGAGCACCGTCCCCGAGGGGCCGACGGCGGAGCGCAGTTCGGGCAGGGCCCGCCCCGTCCCGCAGCCCGCGTCGAGCACCCGGTCCCCGGGGCGCAGGTCGAATTCGGCCACGGCGGCGGCGAAGGCGGGGCCGTCCCCGGGGAACTTCCGGTCCCAGTCGGCCGCTCGCGCCCCGAAGAACTCCTGTACGTGCGTGTGGTCTTCGCTCATGCGCCCATGATCCCCCACCTGCCGTTGCGTGCGGACAGTGCGCAGGATGACACCCGGTGTGATCGAAGATGAACGCCTGTCTGTCATATTCCAGCAGTTCCAGCGTCTTTCGAAATGCTCCCCCTGTTCGTGGGCTCACCCGGACTAGCGTCCCGTGGCCATGGGACACCTCGACCACGCGGCCTACGGTTGGCTGACACCCGTACTGTCGTATGTGATGGCATGCATCGGCTCGGCCCTCGGGCTGCGCTGCACCGTCCAGGCGCTCGCCGCCACCGGACGCTCCCGCCGCAACTGGCTCCTCACCGCGGCGTCCGCGATCGCCACCGGCATCTGGACGATGCACTTCGTCGCGATGCTCGGCTTCGGCGTCACGGGCACCGAGATCCACTTCAACGTGCCGCTGACCCTGCTCAGCCTGGTCGGCGCCCTCCTGGTCGTCGGGGCCGGGGTGTTCGCCGTCGGATACGGCCGGGACCGCGGCCGCGCGCTCGTGCTCGGCGGCCTCACCACCGGCCTGGGCGTCGCGAGCATGCACTACCTCGGCATGGCGGCGCTGCGCATGCACGGACGCGTCTCGTACGACCCCCTGGTCGTCGGCCTCTCCGTCGCGATCGCGGTCGTCGCGGCCACCGCGGCGCTCTGGGCGGCGGTCAACATCAAGTCCCCGGTGGCCGTGGCCGTCGCCTCGCTGGTGATGGGGGCCGCCGTCAGCAGCATGCACTACACCGGGATGCTCGCCGTCTCCGTCCAGGTCACCCCCTCGGACGCGCCCCTGTCGGGGGCCCCGCTGATGCAGTTCGTCTTCCCCCTCGCCGTCGGCCTCGGCTCGTACCTGTTCATCACCTCGGCGTTCGTCGCCCTCTCCCCGACCGCCGACGAGCGCGCCGCATCGGCCTCCGCGCAGAGCCTGGGCGCCCACGTCGCCGCCCACTGATCCCCGCCGATCCCGACGCCCGCACCACACGCACCACACGTAACGCACGCACCGCATCGGAACGAGGACCCCCATGCGCAAACCCCGCAGGAAACCGGACGCGGCGCCGCCGCGGCACCCCGCGCCCCCGGCGCGCGGCCGCCGGGCGCACGCCGGGCCTCCGGCCGACGAGCCCCACCCCGGCCCCCCGGACGCACCGCCCGCGGCGATGACCCGGGGCCGGTCGACCGCCCCGGGACGGGCGTACGCCCCCGGCGCCCGTTCACCCCTGGCGAGACCCGGGGACGCGCCCGCACCGCGCCCCGCGGGCGCACCCGGGCCGTCCGTCGCGCCCGGCACCTTCGCCGCGGGCCCCGCCGTCCCGCCCGGAACCGCCGCCGGAGCCCCCGGGGAAGGCGGCCCCGGGCCCACCACCTACGGGCACGGCAGCTCGGGATTCGCCTCCGCCGCGGCCACGGGCGAAGCCGCCCCCGACGTCCGCCGCGGTCCGCGCTCCGCGCGCTCCTCCGGCACGGTCCGCGCGAAGGTCGTCTCCCTCCTGATGGTCCCGGTGGTCTCGCTGCTCGCCCTGTGGGCCTTCGCGACGGTCAGCACCGCCCAGGACGTGGCCCGCATCGGCCGCGCCCAGCAGGTCGACGACCGGATACGCACCCCAGTCGACCGCGCGGTCGCGGCGCTCCAGGCCGAGCGGGTCACCGCGGTCCGCTTCCTCGCGGACCCGGCCGCCGCCACCGAACAGGGCGCGGCCCTGCTGGAACAGGGCCGCCGCACCGGAGCCGCCATCGACGGACTCCGGCTCGGCGACGCGCACACCGTCGCCGACTCGGGCGGCTACCCGGCCGAACTCGCGGGCCGGATGCGCACCTTCGTGGCCGCCGCCGACGCGCTCGCCACCACCCGCCGCGAGGTCACGGACCGCAAGGCCACCCCCGACGCCGCCTACGCGGCCTACACCCGCGTCGTCGACACCGCCCTCGCCGTCGGGGGCGCGCTCAGCGGCGGCCAGGACGCGGAGCTGGGTGCCGACGCCCGCGTCCTGCTGGAGCTCGCGCGGGCCGGCGAGCTGCTCGCCCGGGAGGACGCGCTGTTCGCCGTACCGGGGCCGCGCAGTGCGGAAACGCTTCGGCAGCTGACCGGCGCGATCGAGAGCCGCCGGATCCTCACCGACAGCGCCGCCCAGGACCTGCCCGCGGCCCAGCGGACCGCTTGGGGGGCGGTGGCCAAGAGCGCCGTCTACGCCGACCTCACCGCGGCCGAGGACCGGGCGCTGGCCGCCGGGACCGGGCGCGACGCGCACGATGCGCCCGCCGGTTGGGCGCCCGCGTACGCCGGTGTGACCAGCTCGATGCGCACCGTCGCGAGCGCCGCGCACGACGCCTCCACCGACCGGACCGCGCCCCTGGCCCAGGGCCTGTTCAGCCCCTCCGGCGCCGCCGTCCTGCTCGGCCTGGCCGCCGTGGCCGTCTCCCTCGTCATCTCCGTACGCATCGGGCGCGGACTCGTCGTCGAGCTCGTGTCGCTGCGCAACGGCGCACTGGAGATCGCCCACCGCAAACTCCCGCACGCCATGGACCGGTTGCGCGCCGGACAGGACATCGACGTCCTCGCCGAAGCCCCGCCGGGACACCCCGCCGAGGACGAGATCGCACAGGTCGGAGAGGCCCTGTCCACCGTCCACCGGGCCGCGCTGAGCGCCGCCGTGGAGCGGGCCGAACTCGCGAGCGGCGTCTCCGGCGTCTTCGTGAACCTGGCCCGGCGCAGTCAGGTCCTGGTCCACAAGCAGCTCACGCTGCTCGACTCGATGGAACGGCGCACCGACGACCCGGGCGAGCTGGGCGACCTCTTCCGGCTCGACCACCTGACGACCCGGATGCGGCGGCACGCGGAGAGCCTGATCATCCTGTCGGGGGCGGCCCCGGGGCGCGCCTGGCGGATGCCGGTACCGCTGACCAACGTGGTGCGGGCCGCCGTCTCGGAGATCGAGGACTATCCGCGGATCGAGGTCCGCGGGCTCGCGGAGGCGGGCGTCGTCGGCGGCGCCGTCGCCGACCTCACGCACCTGCTGGCCGAACTGATCGAGAACGCCGCCCAGTTCTCCCCTCCGCACACCAAGGTCCGGGTCAGCGGGGAGCCCGTGGGCGCCGGGTACGTGCTGGAGGTCGAGGACCGCGGGCTCGGCATGGGTCGCGAGTCCCTCGCCGACGCCAACCGGCGCATCGAACAGTCCGAAGCGCTCGACCTCTTCGACAGCGACCGGCTCGGCCTCTTCGTGGTCAGCCGTCTCGCGGCGCGCCACGGGGTCAGGGTCCAGCTGCGGACCTCCCCCTACGGCGGCACCACCGCCGTCGTCCTGCTGCCCAACGCGCTGCTCCAGGGCGCGCTCACCGCGGGCGACGGCGCGAGGGGCGACGGCGCGGCGGACGACGCCGCGCCGGCACCGGCCGCGGCGCCGACGCACCGGTCGGCCCCCGCATCGGCCCCCGTGTCAGGCCCCGTACCGCCGCCCGGACCGGTTACCTCACCGACTGCCCCATCGGCCGTCGCATCGGCCCCGCCGACGGAGTTCCCGGCGTTCTCCGCCTCCTCCGCTTCCCCGGCGGCGCCCCCGAAGACCACGGCCGCCGAGGAGCGGGCCCGTCCCGCGGTCCGCGCCGTACGGGAGGACCCGCGCGGGATCGCGGCGGCGCCCCGGGCCCCCGTCGAGCGGGACCCCCGCCCCGCGCCGGTGGCCACCTTGCGGCTGCGCGGCGCCGCGGGCCCGGCGCCCCACCTCGCGGCGGCGCCGCCCCGGCGCGAGCCCGAGCCCGAGCCGGTACTGGCCGGAGTGACCGAGCTGCCCCGCCGGGTCCGCCAGGCCAGCCTCGTCCCCCAGCTGCGCGAAGCGCCCGACCGGACGGGCGCGTCCGCCCCCAGGACCCCGCAGGACCGGCCGGGACGCAGCCCCGAGGAGGCCCGCGATCGCATGGCGGCCTACCGCGACGGGTGGGCCCGCGGCGCCCGGGACGTCACACCCACCGACAACGAAGGAGCAGAGTGATGATCGAACACCAGCGGATCGACATCGAGGGCGTGCGCCGGTCCGGCGAGCTGGACTGGTTGCTGGACGACCTGGTGGTCAGGGTCCGGGAGGTCCGGCACGTGGTCGTCCTGTCCAACGACGGCCTGGCCGTGGGCGCTTCCAGTGCGCTGGGCCGGGAGGACGCCGAACACCTGGCGGCCGTGGCCTCCGGCTTCCACAGTCTCGCCAAGGGCGCGGGGCGGCACTTCCACGCCGGGGGCGTGCGCCAGACGATGGTGGAGATGGACGAGGGGTTCCTCTTCGTAGCGGCGGCCGGGGACGGCTCCTGCCTGGCCGTGCTCAGCGGCGCGGGCGCCGACATCGGGCTGATCGCCTACGAGATGGCCCGGCTGGTGAAACGCGTCGGCGAACACCTCTACACCCCCTCCCGGTTCGCGGCGCACCCCCCGGCCGCGGGTTGAGGGCGGCGGCCGAAACGGTGAACGGCCAGTGGTACGACGCCGACGCGGGCCCGCTGGTCCGCCCGTACGCCATGACGGGCGGGCGCACCAAGCCCGGTCCGCACGGGGTGCGCTTCGACCTGATAGCGCTGGTGGTCGTCGAACCGGGAGCCGCGGACGCGGCGCGGGAGTCGCTGCTCGGACCGGAGCACCGCGCCCTGCTCGGACTCTGCCGCTCCGAGACCCAGTCGGTCGCGGAGCTCGCCGCCGACGCGGACCTGCCGGTCGGCGTGGTCCGGGTGTTGCTCGGGGACCTGCTGGAGGCGGGCCACGTCCGGGTGAGCAGGCCCGTACCGCCCGCCCGGTTGCCGGACGAGCGGATCCTGCGCGAGGTCATCGAAGGCCTGCGGGCGTTGTGACGGGTCGGTGCGGGGCGGTCGGCGGCGGGGCGGGCGGCGCCGCGACGCACGCTTCGATGCGCGCGGTTCGAGGGGCACGGTTCGAGGGGCGTGTTCGAGGAACACGGTTCGAGACGGACGGTACGAGACGGATGGGACGACAGTGATGGGACAACACGTCCAGGGGTCGGAAGCGGCAGCGGAGGAGGAACTGGCTCCGCTCGCCCTGAAGATACTCGTGGCCGGCGGCTTCGGGGTCGGCAAGACCACGCTGGTGGGCGCCGTCAGCGAGATCCGACCGCTACGGACCGAGGAACAGCTCAGCGAGGCGGGCGAGTTGGTCGACGACACGGACGGGGTGGACCAGAAGACCACGACCACGGTGGCCATGGACTTCGGTCGGATCACCATCCGGGAGGGCCTGTCGCTCTATCTGTTCGGGACGCCGGGGCAGGACCGCTTCTGGTTCCTGTGGGACGAGTTGTCGCAGGGCGCCCTGGGGGCGGTGGTGCTCGCCGACACCCGGCGGCTGCAGGACTGCTTCCCGGCGGTCGACTACTTCGAGCACCGGGGCATCCCCTTCGTGGTGGCCGTCAACTGTTTCTCGGGAGCCCGGGGTTACGGCGCGCACGAGGTCTCGCGGGCGCTCGACCTGGAGCCGGGCACGCCCGTGGTGCTGTGCGACGCGCGGGACAAGGACTCGGGGAAGGAAGTGTTGATCAGGCTGGTCGAGTACGCCGGGCGGATGCACACCGCCCGGCTCCTCGACGCGGTCCAGCCGCGGGCGGACTCGGTGTGAGGGCCGGGCCCGCGCGGGGGCCTCAGTCGGTGATGCCCGCCGCCGAGATCACCTTGTCGATCCGGACCCGGACGAGGAGTTCGCCCGGGACGGCATTGCGGCGGCCGAAGGCCGCGGCCCGCTCCTCGCCCATGTAGCGCCCGCCGATCCGGGTGGCCCACAGGAGCGTGTCGTCCACGTCCTCGGTGATCGTGGCCCGTCCTTGCAGGACGACGTAGGAGAACGGCGGCCGGTCGTCGTCCACGCAGAGGGCGACCCGGCCGTCGCGGGCCAGATTGCGCCCCTTGACGGTGTCCTTACCGGTGTTGAAAACGAAGGAATCGCCGTCGAGTACGAACCAAATGGGAGCGATGTGGGGGCTTCCGTCCTCTCGTACGGTCGACAGCTTTCCGGTGCGGGTGGAGTGCGAGACGAACCCGCGCCATTCCTCTTGAGTCATCTTCTGTGCCATGGGGACATCCTCCTTGCCGGAAAGCCGCTGGTGGGCAAGGCTTGCGGAACGACTATGCGGGGGTGGGCGCGGCCGGGCCGGCCGGGTCGACGGGGAGGGGCGGAAAATGGCACTGGACAAGCAGCTCGACTGGCTGCTGGACGACCTGACGCGCAGGGTCCAGCAGGTCCGGCACGCGGTGGTGCTCTCCAACGACGGCCTGGTGACGAGCGCGAGCGCGGGCCTGGCACAGGAGGACGCGGAGCACCTGGCGGCGGTATCGGCCGGACTGCAGAGCCTCGCGAAGGGCTCCGGGCGGCACTTCCGGGCCGGTGAGGTGCGCCAGACGGTGATCGAGTACGACGAGGGCGTGCTGCTGGTGATGGCGGCCGGAGCGGGCAGTTCGTTGTGCGTGCTCACCGCGACCGAGGCGGACTACGTGCAGGTCGCGTACGAGATGACGCTGCTGGTGAACCGGGTGGGCGAGCACCTGGGCGTCACCGAGCGACGGATCACCGGAGGCTAGTGCCGTGACCTGAAAGGTTCACCGGGCCCGGCGGCGACGGTCCGCCGGGGGCCGGTGGGGAGTTATCCACAGGCCCCGCGAGTGTTAGTCGCTCTGCGTTACGGTCTTCACACAGGGTAATCGAGCTGTGCGGGGGAGGACCGTGATGGAGGTCAGGAGCAGGCACGTGACGGCGGGGTCGGGGCCCGTCGAGGTGGCGGAGGTGGTCGGCGGCGCCCGGGCCGCCGAGGAGCTGGGGCTGCGGCGGAGCGAGCTCGCCAGGGCCGTGCAGCTGGGGATGGTGCGGGCCGGGCCGTGCGCGTCGAGCGGGGCCGCGCGGTTCGCCCGCGCCGAGCTGGACCGGGTCAGGAGGGCCGAAGGGTTCCCGGACGCCCTGCGCGAGCGGGTGCGGACGGTGGGCGCGGCGGAGGCGGCCGGGTCGATGGGGGTCAGCCCGGGCCGGTTCACCCGGCTCGCGCGCTGCGGGCGGGTCACGCCGGTCGGCTACCGGATCAACCGCTACCGGGCCGTCGTCTGGCTCTACCTCGCCGCCGAGCTGGCCGAGTTCGCCGCGCGGGAGCCGGCGCTGTTGCGCGGGAGCGCGCCCCCGCAGGACAGGGCGCTGGTCGAGGCCCGGGCGGATCTGAGGCCCCGGCGATGGCGCGGGCGGCACGTGGGGCTGCTGCTGAGACGCACCGCGGATCCCTGGGAGCGGGCGGCCGTCCTGGCCTCCGTACTGCCGGAGGCGGAGCTGGAGCAGGCGGTGCCCGACCGGGCCGAGCGGATCCTGCTCGCGGGGCTCGCCCCGCCCCCGCCCTACGGTCACCCGCAGGTCCCGGCCGCGGCGGCCGTCGCGAGCGCCCTGCTGCGGGCGGAGCCCCCGGACGAGCTGCGCTGGTACCGGACCAGCCTGGAGTTCGCGCTCGCCGGAGCCAGGGATCAGTCGAAGACGACGGGGGAGAGGGGACCGACGTAGACCCAGGCGCCGCCCTCGCGGGAGAAGGTGCTGTGTTCGAGCAGCGAGCCGGTGTGACCGCCCTCGCGGTAGTGCGCCCGGAACTCCACCGTGCCCTCCGTCTCGAACATCCCGCCGCGCCCGGTACCCAGGATCTCCAGGCGCTCCCAGCGCTGGTCGGGATCCAGATCGAGCCGCCCCGGACGGGTCGAGGGGTGCCAGGAGCGGAGCAGGTAGGCGGTGTCCCCGACGGCGAAGGCGCTGAAGCGGGACCGCATCAGCAGCTCCGCGGTGGGCGCCTGCCGCTCGCCTGAGTGGAAGCGTCCGCAGCAGTCCGGGTAGGCGGCGGGCAGCCCGCAGGGGCAGGGGAGGACGGGGCTCGGCATGGGCGCGCTCAGCTCTTCGGTGACAGGTCGGACGGGGCGGACGGGGCGGGAGGGGTGGGCGGGGAGGGGTAGGGGCGGAAGAGACCCTCCTGCACGACGGAGACCAGCAGCCTGCCCTCCACGTCGTAGATCCGGCCGCGGGCCAGCCCCCGGCCCCCGTGGGCGATGGGGGACTCCTGGTCGTAGAGGAACCACTCGTCCGCCCGGAAGGGACGGTGGAACCACATGGCGTGGTCCAGGCTCGCCATGTCGAAACCGCGCATCCCCCACAACGGCTCCACCGGGATGCGCACGGCGTCGAGGAGGGTCATGTCGCTGGCGTAGGTCAGGGCGCAGGTGTGGACGAGCGGGTCGTCGCCCAGCGGGCCGACCGCGCGCATCCACACGGCGCTGCGCGGATCGGCGTCCTTGAGGTCCTCGGGGGTCCAGCGGAGCCGGTCCACGTACCGGATGTCGAAGGGCTGACGACGGGCCATCCGCTCCAGCGCCTCGGGCAGCGCCCCCAGGTGCTCGCGGATCTCGTCCGCGACCTTCGGCAGCGTGTCGGGGTGCGGGAAGTCCAGCCGAGGAGGCAGCTGGTGCTCGATGCTGCCGTCCTCCGGCCGATGGAAGGAGGCGGTGAGGTTGAAGATGGTCTTGCCCTGCTGGACCGCGGTGACGCGCCGGGTGGTGAAGGAGCGCCCGTCGCGCACCCGCTCCACCTGGTACACGATCGGCACCCCGGGGATCCCGGGGCGCAGGAAGTACGCGTGCAGCGAGTGGACCGGGCGGCCGCCCTCGGTGGTGCGGCCCGCCGCCACCAACGCCTGCCCGGCCACCTGGCCGCCGAAGACCCGCTGGAGGGACTCCTCGGGACTGCGGCCGCGGAAGATGTTGACCTCGATCTGCTCCAGGTCGAGCAGGTCGACGAGTCTCTCGGCGGGGTTCGTCATCAGGGGTTCTCCACTGAGGTCGGGGCGGCGGTGTCGGGGGCGCCGGACGGAGGCCGGGCCGGACGGAGGCGGGTCCGGCCGCGTCCCGGACCAGCCGCTTGCGGGACGGTCAGAGCTCGCCGACGGCGGTGACCCGGACGACCGCCCGGCCCTCCTCGTCGGAGGCCGCGAGGTCGACCTCGGCGCTGATGCCCCAACCATGGTCGCCGTTGGGGTCGGCGAAGGACTGGCGGACGCGCCACAGGCCGTGCTCCGCGTCCTCCTCGATCATGAGCAGCTTGGGGCCGCGCGCGTCCGGACCGGTGCCGAGGTCGTCGTACTCGTCCCAGTAGGCGTCCATCGCATCGCCCCAGGCGTCGGCGTTCCAGCCGGAATCGGAGTCCAGCTCGCCCAGCTCGTGGAGGTTGTCCAGGGCGGCCAGCTCCACCCGGCGGAACATGGCGTTGCGGACGAGGACCCGGAAGGCGCGGGCGTTCGCCGTGACCGGCTTGACCTGGTCGGCCTTCTCCTGGGCCTGCTCCGCCGTCTCCACCTCGGGGTTCGCCAGCTGCTCCCACTCGTCGAGCAGGCTGGAGTCGACCTGGCGGACCAGCTCCCCGAGCCAGGCGATGAGGTCCTGGAGGTCCTCGGACTTGAGGTCGTCCGGGATGGTGTGGTCGAGGGCCTTGTAGGCACCCGCCAGGTAGCGCAGCACGATGCCTTCGGTGCGCGCCAGCTCGTAGTAGGAGGTGAACTCGGTGAAGGTCATCGCGCGCTCGTACATGTCGCGGATGATCGACTTCGGGGAGACCGGGTGGTCGCGGACCCACGGGTGGCTCTTGCTGTACACGTCGTAGGCGTGCAGGAGCAGCTCTTCGAGCGGCTTGGGATAGGTGACGTCCTGGAGCCGCTCCATCCGCTCCTCGTACTCGATCCCGTCGGCCTTCATCGCGCCCACGGCGATGCCGCGCTCCTTGTTCTGCTGCGCGGCGAGGATCTGGCGCGGGTCGTCCAGGGTGGACTCCACGACCGAGACCATGTCCAGCGCGTAGGAGGGGGACTCCGGGTCCAGCAGGTCGAAGGAGGCCAGCGCGAAGGTGGACAGCGGCTGGTTCAGCGCGAAGTCCTGCTGGAGGTCGACGGTGAGCCGGATCGTGCGGCCCTCCGCGTCGGGAGCGTCGAGCTTCTCGACCACGCCGCCGTCCAGCAGGGAGCGGTAGATCGCGATGGCCCGGCGGATGTGGCGCAGCTGGTTCCGGCGCGGCTCGTGGTTGTCCTCCAGGAGGTGGCGCATGGCCTGGAAGGCGTCGCCGGGGCGGGCGATGACCGACAGCAACATGATGTTGGTGACCTTGAAGCGCGAGGTCAGCGGCTCCGGGTCGGCGCCGATCAGCTTCTCGAAGGTGGTGTCGGACCAGGCGACGAAGCCTTCCGGGGCCTTCTTGCGGACCACCTTGCGGCGCTTCTTCGGGTCGTCGCCGGCCTTCGCCAGCGCCTTCTCGTTCTCGATCACGTGCTCGGGTGCCTGGGCGACCACGTACCCCGCGGTGTCGAAGCCCGCCCGCCCGGCCCGACCGGCGATCTGGTGGAACTCGCGCGCCCGCAGCGTGCGCACCCGGTTGCCGTCGTACTTGGTGAGCGCGGTGAAGAGCACGGTGCGGATCGGGACGTTCACGCCGACGCCGAGGGTGTCGGTGCCGCAGATGACCTTGAGCAGACCCGCCTGGGCCAGCTTCTCGACCAGTCGGCGGTACTTCGGCAGCATGCCCGCGTGGTGCACGCCGATGCCGTGGCGGACGTAGCGCGAGAGGTTCTGGCCGAACTTGGTGGTGAAGCGGAAGTGGCCGATCAGATCGGCGATCTTGTCCTTCTCCTCGCGCGTGCACATGTTGATGCTCATCAGCGACTGCGCCCGCTCGACCGCCTGGGCCTGGGTGAAGTGCACGATGTACACGGGTGCCTGCCGGGTCTCCAGCAGCTCGGTGATGGTGTCCGTGATCGGCGTGGTGACGTACTCGTACGACAGCGGGACGGGCCGGGTCGCGGAGCGGACCACCGAGGTCGGGCGCCCGGTGCGCCGGGTCAGGTCCTCCTCGAACCGCTTCATGTCGCCGAGGGTGGCCGACATCAGGACGAACTGTGCCTGCGGGAGCTCGAGCAGCGGGATCTGCCAGGCCCAGCCGCGGTCCGGTTCGGCGTAGAAGTGGAACTCGTCCATCACGACCTGGCCGATGTCGGCGTTCTTGCCGTCGCGCAGCGCGATGGAGGCCAGCACCTCGGCGGTGCAGCAGATGACCGGGGCGTCCGAATTGACCGAGGCGTCGCCGGTCAGCATGCCGACGTTCTCGGTGCCGAAGAGCTTGCACAGGTCGAAGAACTTCTCCGACACCAGGGCCTTGATCGGCGCGGTGTAGAAGGTGACCTTGTCCTGGGCCAGTGCGGTGAAGTGCGCTCCGGCGGCCACCAGGCTCTTGCCGGAGCCGGTCGGCGTGGAGAGGATCACGTTCGCGCCGGAGACGACCTCGATCAGGGCCTCCTCCTGCGCCGGGTACAGGGTGATGCCCTGGTCCTCCGCCCACGAGGAGAAAGCCTCGAAGAGGGCGTCGGGGTCGGCGTTCGGCGGGAGCTGATCAATGAGGGTCACACCCCCCATCTTGCCTGGCTTCCCCCCGGATGAGGGAACCGGCGGCGGGAAAGAAGATCATCGACGGTACGCTGTGCCGTCGACCGGGTCCGAACGAAACCGTCAACTGGGCCCGACCTCCACACCACTGGGGCGGGAACGACATGATGGGTCCGGCGCACTCACTCTCCGGGGCAGCGGCCTGGCTGGGGGTGGGCGCGGCGACCGCGGCCGCCGGGTACCCCATGCCCTGGCCGGTCCTCGTCGTCGGGGCGCTCATCTGCGCGGGCGCCGCCCTGGCCCCCGACCTCGACCACAAGTCGGCGACGATCTCGCGCGCCTTCGGGCCGCTGTCCCGCGGCCTGTGCGAGGTGGTCGACAAGATCTCCTACGCCGTCTACAAGGCCACCCGCGCCCCGCGCGACGCCCGCCGGACCGGCGGCCACCGCACCCTCACCCACACCTGGCTGTGGGCCGTCCTGATCGGTGGCGGTGCCTCGGCGCTGGCGGTCACCACGGACCGCTGGGGCGTCCTGGCCCTGCTCTTCGTCCACCTCGTGCTCGCCGTCGAGGGCCTCCTGTGGCGGGCCGCCCGGATGTCCAGCGACGTCCTCGTCTGGCTCCTCGGTGCCACCAGCGCCTGGATACTGGCCGGGGTGCTGGACCAGCCCGGAAACGGCGCGAACTGGCTGTTCACCGGTCCCGGCGAGGAGTACCTGTGGCTCGGCCTGCCGATCGTGCTCGGCGCCCTGGTCCACGACATCGGGGACGCCCTGACCGTCTCGGGCTGCCCCGTCCTGTGGCCCATCCCGATCGCGGGCAAGCGCTGGTACCCGATCGGCCCGCCGAAGATGATGCGCTTCCGCGCCGGCAGCTGGGTCGAGCTGAAGGTCCTCATGCCGGTGTTCATGCTGCTCGGCGGCGTCGGCGGCGCGGCGGCACTCGGCTTCATCTAGACCCGCGGGCGCCCCACCCGTGAGCGAGCGGGAGGGGCGCCTCCTCCCGGTTTCCGCCGGACGTCCCCTCGTGGTGTGCGCAGGCGTACGGGCTCCCGCCCCCGACCCGGGCCGGGCGTGCCGGCTCCCGTGGGCCCGGCCGGACATGCCGACCGGTCGGACAGTCTCACGGTGAGTCCCAGCCAATGCGGCCGCATCCCGGCGTCGAACTCCTTTACGGGTGGGTAACGTCGTTCGGGGCGAAGCCCGCTGGCGCGGGTCGAGAACGGGGGAACCGTGAGCGGGATAGTTGTCTACCTGCCGCAAGGGAACGACGGCGTGGGCGAGGAGCCCTTCGGCGACGCCGTGACATTACGACTCGGGCCGGGCGAAATGGCCCGGTTCGGGCGGGGATCCACGGCGACGCCCGTGGAACTCCGGCTCGTCGACCCGGCGATCTCCCGGTTGGCGGGAGAGATCCGGGTGACCGACGACCACTGGCAGCTCAGCAACCACAGTGCCCACCAGAGCTATCTGGTGGAGAACCCCGAAGGGGCGGGGGAGTACCTCCGGGTGCCGCCGCGCCGGGCCGGGGCGCCCATTCCCTTCGAGTTCTCGCGGGTGGTGCTGCCCACGCGCGGCGACTCCACCGTCTCCTTCCAGGTGTTCGCGCCCGACCACGTCTACCTGGACCCGGACGTCATGAGAGCCGCGGCGGGTCGCGGTGGGCACGGGGGCCACGGGGGGAGCCGTACCGTCACCGCCTACTCCCTGGACGAGACGGCCACCTACTTCCTCGTCCTGGTCGCGCTCTGCGAACCGCGCCTGCGGGACGAGTCACCGGTCGCGGTGCCGACCACCCCCGAGATCGTCGATCGACTCAAAGGGCACGCGGCCTGCGCACTGTTGACGGCGCGTGCGGTCAGCTCCCACATCGACTACCTCGCCGAGGAGAAGATGCGGATCACCGCCCCGGCGGAGTGCGATCCCCGCCGCAGCGCGCGGCGCAACGGCAAGCGGGAGACGCTCGTCGGACTCGCCCTGCGGTTCGGGCTGGTCCGGGAGGAGCACCTCGCGCTGTTGCCGCCCCGCTTCCCGGCCGGCACGCGCAAGCGGGAGACGGTGCGATGACCCCGGCAGGGCGTCCCGCGCCGGGCGCGGGAGCCGACCGAGATGCCCGGCGGGCCGGAGGAGCAGACGGTGCACGGCACGGCCGACACAGCGGGGAGTGAGTGCGCCCGGCCCCTCCCGCGCGGATACCGCGTCGGCGCCTGGGAAGTCGTCGAGCCGATCGCGGCAGGCGGCTGGGCCACGGTCTACGCGGGACGCCCCGTCACCAGCACCGGCACCGGCACCGGCACCGGCACCGGCACCGGCACCGGCACCAGCACCAGCACCAGCACCGGCACCAGCACCACCACCAGCGACCGCACCAGCCCCGGCGACCGAGACCGCGCCCGGGCGTCCTCCGACGGTCCGCTCCGCGAACCGGTTCCCGACACCGGCGCGAGGGTCGACTCCGCCCCGGGTCCCGACGAGGACCGCGCTCCCGCCGACGTCGCGCTCAAGTTCCTGCCGACCGCCGGACTCTCCCCGCGCCAGGCCCGGTCGGTCGCCGATGCCGCCCGGCGCGAGGTCGAGCTGTGCGGCCGTTCCCGCCACCCGCGCCTGATCGGGCTCCTGGACTCCGTCGTGCTCAGCGACCCCGAGCAGCCGTTCCTGGACGGCGCGATCGTGCTGGTCATGGAACGGGCCCGGTGCAGCCTGCGCGACCTGTTGGCCGAGCCGGTGAGCGAGGCGGAGGGGTCCAGACTGATCGAGGAGGTCTGCGAGGGCCTCGCCCACCTGCACCGCACCGGGTGGGTGCACGGCGACCTCAAACCGGACAACGTGCTGATCATGGCCGACGGTTCGGCCAAGCTCGCGGACTTCGGCATCGCCACGGAACTGACCGGGATCGAGGGCACCCACGGGTACGCGCCCCCGATGGGCACCTTCGACTACCTCCCGCCCGAACGCTGGAAGGCCCCGCTCGGCGAGCACGGGGTGGAGGTCCGCCCGAGCGCCGACATCTGGGCGCTGGGCATCGTGATCCACGAGGTGTTCGCCGCCGGAGCCTCGCCCTTCCCCGGCGCCACCCCGATGGCGCGCGGCGCCGTGGCGCAGGAGTACGCCGACGGGCGGGCGGCGTTGCGGCTGGACTCCGCGGTGCCGCCGTTCTGGCGCGCGCTCGCGACCGACTGCCTGGCGCCGAACCACGTCGCGCGCGCCCCCCACACCGCCGACAGCCTGCACACCCGCATCACGGCCCGCACGGCGTCCGACCGCACGGCGTCCGACCACACCGGGGCCGACCGCACCGGGGCCGCACGACCGACCGCGCGGCGGCGCGGCCGGGCCCTCGCCGCCCTCGCGGCCGTCGCCGTGTGCGGGGTCCTCGCCGCGGGCTGGGCGTACGCCGTGCGGGGCGGCGGCGGTTCCGCGGCGCCCGGGGCGAACGGCACCTCGGCGAGCGGCCGGATGACCGAAGCGTCGTACCGGGTCGTGGTGTTCAACGCCGAGCACAGTTGTCTGGCCCGGACGGACCGTGACGCGCAGTGCAGCCTGGGCCTGGCGATCGACCCCCGGAGCCCGTACACCACCGACAACGTCGTGGCGACCCGGGTGTGGCACGGCGACGTCCTCGACGCCGACTGCCAACTCCCCGACGGGATCCCCATCATCGACGAGTCGGGCACGCGCTCGACCCAGTGGTACCACGTCCACCTCCCTCCCGGCTCGGCCCGCCCCGACGCCTGGCTGCCCGCCGTGCGCACCGAGGGCCGCCCCGCGCTGCCCACCTGCCCGGCGCCCCCGACCGGCACCGGGAACCAGAGGTAGCGGACACCACCGCGCGCTGTCACTCCGGAGCGTTCCGGATGCGGTCGCGCCCTGCCCCGCCCGTACGTTGTGGCCCGTCGGTCCGAGGACCGCACCCCCCACACGGAGGCCGACGCAAGGCGAACCGCAGCGAAGGAGCAGGCTGGTGCGTGGCGCAACGGTACGACGTACGAGATCGAGAACAGTGGTCCTGCTGGTCCTGCTGGTCATGACGGCCGTTTCCGCCCTGTGCGCCCCGGCGTGGGCCGAGGGCCTACAGCGGGTGCCCGGCCCCCTCGGCCACACCGCGACCGCCGAGATGTTCTGCGACATCCCGGCGCAGCGGGACATCGCGGTGACGCGCAAGGTGTACGAGGTCGGTCAGCGCATGAACGTCTCCGACAAGGTGATGCTCGCGGGCTTCGAGACCGGCTGGGTCGAGTCCCGCATGAACAACCTCGATTGCGGCGACCGGGACTCGCTCGGCGTCTTCCAGCAGCGGCCCTCGCAGGGGTGGGGCTCGCGGGAGCAGATCCTCGACGTCGACTACGCGGCGGGCAAGTTCTTCGAGGTGGCCCTCCAGATGGAGCCCGGCATGGAGGGCAGCACCGCCGGCCAACTCGCGCAGGCCGTCCAACGTTCCGCCTATCCGGACCGGTACGACGCGGTGGAGGGCGCCGCCCGGGCGCAGCGGGACGAGGCCTTCCAGCCGTACGGCGCGATCGGGGCGAAGTACGAGGGACTGGGCGGCCACGGCGGCCCCCTCGGATGGCCGGTCCGCGCCGAGGAGGCGGCCATGATGGGCGGCCGCTTCCAGGGCTTCCAGAACGGGATCATCCTCTGGCACCCGGACGAGGCCCACGCGGTCTACGGGGACATCCTGGCCAAGTTCTGGGCGACGGACGCCGAGCGGAGCTGGGGCTTCCCCACGATGGACGAGGCGGACGCCGCACCGGCGCCGGACGGAACCCGCGGCCGCTACCAGTTCTTCGAGCGCGGCCTGTTCATGTGGTCGGCGCGGACGGGGGCGCACGTGGTGCACGGTGCGATCTACGACGCCTTCCACGCGGGCGGCCACGAGGCCGCCCTCGGCTACCCCGTGGGTGACGAGGTGGACGAGGCGGGCGGAAAGGCCCAGCGCTTCCAGAAGGTCACCATCCACTGGAACCCCGCCCGGGGCACCTGGACCACCACCAACTGACCAGGAGACAGCCATGAGAGCGCTGATCCTTCGGCGTGCGGTCGGGGCGCTGACCCTGATGATGGCGGCCACCGCGGTGACGTTCGTCGCGGCGCCCGCCGCGAGCGCGTCGGACCGGGGCGGGCCGATCGGGCGCGGCGAGGCGATGGACCGCGCGTGGTCGTGGATAGCCGAGCGGGTGCCCTACTCCCAGAGCGGTTGCCACGAGAACCAGTTCGGCTGCTACCGGCCCGACTGCTCGGGCTTCGTGTCGATGGCCTGGAACCTGGAATCGTCCCTGACCACCTGGTCCTTGTGGAACGTCACCTTCGACGTACCGGCGGGCGACCTGCAGCCCGGCGACATCCTGCTCAAGGACGCGGGCGGCACCGACCACGTCGCGCTGTTCGTCCGCTGGGCCGACCCCGGGCACACGCAGCCGGTGGTCCGGGAGGAGTACGACTTCGGGCAGGTGGCCGAGGAACGCGTGTGGGGCGACGGGCTGCGCGGCTTCACGCCCCGCCGGTACAACCTGCTGGACGACCTCATGCCCTACGGCGCGATCGGGGCGAAGTACGACGGCATGGGCGGTCCGGGCGGCGCGCTCGGCCGACCGACCGCGGGGGAGCGGGACTCCATGATGGGCGGCCGCTTCCAGGCCTTCCAGAACGGGATCATCCTCTGGCACCCGGACGAGGCCCACGCGGTCTACGGCGACATCCGCGACAAGTTCTGGGCGACGGACGCGGAGCGGCGCTGGGGCTTCCCCACGATGGACGAGGCGGACGCCGCGCAGGCACCGGGCGGCACGCGGGGCCGTTACCAGTTCTTCGAACGAGGGTTGTTCATGTGGTCGGCGCAGACGGGAGCGCACGTGGTGCACGGTGCGATCTACGACGCCTTCCATGCGGGCGGCCACGAGGCCGCCCTCGGCTACCCCGTGGGTGACGAGGTGGACGAGGCGGGCGGAAAGGCCCAGCGCTTCCAGAAGGTCATCATCCACTGGAACCCCGCCCGGGGCACCTGGACCACCCCCAACTGACGACCATCCATTCGCTTCGTGATCAGGAGATCATGGTGAACGAGCAGCACCGTCCCACCCGCAGGAACCTCCTCAAGACCGTCGGCGGGCTCTCCGCCGCGATGGCCCTCGGCGCCGGGGGCGTCCTCGCCTCCGCCGGGTCGGCCGCGGCGGTCGGCGACGCGGGCGGCCTGCACATCGTGGACCGCGGCGAGGGCGACCCCCGCATGTGGTACTACCGCTTCCAGACCGACGCGATCGGCTGGCAGCCCGCCGTCAACGTCCTCCTCCCGGACGACTACCACTGGAGCGGGCGCACCTACCCCGTCCTCTACCTGTTCCACGGCGGCGGCACCGACCAGGACTTCATCACCTTCGACCGCCTGCGCATCCGCGAACTGACCCAGGGCAAGCCGATCATCGTCGTGATGCCCGACGGCGGGCACGCGGGCTGGTACTCCAACCCCGTCACCTCCAACGTCGGCCCCCGCAACTGGGAGACCTTCCACATCGGGCAGCTGATCCCCTGGGTCGAGGCGAACTTCCGCACCTTCGCCGAGTACGACGGCCGCGCCGTCTCCGGGTTCTCGATGGGCGGCTTCGGCGCCCTGAAGTACGCGGCCAAGTACTGGGGCCACTTCGCCTCGGTCAGTTCCCACTCCGGCCCCGCCAGCCTGCGCCGCGACGGCGGCGCCGTCGTGCACTGGGCCAACGTGTCCTCCGGGGCCCTCGACCTGGGCGGCGGCACGGTGTACGGCGTCCCGTGGGACCAGGCCAGGGTCACCGCCGACAACCCGATCGAACGCATCGAGAGCTACCGCAACAAGCGGGTCTTCCTCGTCGCGGGCACCAGCCCCGACCGGACGAACGCCTTCGACACCTTCAACGAGACCCAGGTGCTCGCCGGACAGCGGGAATTCCGCGGCGCCCTCGACCGGGTCGGGATCCCGCACGAGTGGCACGAGGAGCCCGGCGGCCACTTCGTCCGCGACTACATGATGACCCGGGACCTCGACGGCATCATCGAACGGCTCCGCAAGGCGTGACACGGACGTGCCCCGTACCGTCCCCCTCGAAGGGACGGTACGGGGCACGCGCCCACGGGTCGGGCCCTCCCGCTCAGCCGTGCCAGGAGCGCCACAGCGCCGCGTACGCGCCGTCCGCCGCGACCAGTTCGTCATGGGACCCCAGCTCGCTGATCCGGCCCGCCTCGACCACCGCGATCACGTCCGCGTCGTGCGCCGTGTGCAGCCGGTGGGCGATGGCCACGACCGTACGGCCCTCCAGCACCCGGGCCAGCGAGCGCTCCAGGTGCCGGGCCGCCCGCGGATCCAGCAGCGAGGTCGCCTCGTCCAGGACCAGCGTGTGCGGATCGGCCAGCACCAGCCGGGCCAGCGCGATCTGCTGCGCCTGCGCCGGGGTGAGCGCCGCGGCGCCGGAGCCGACCTCGGTGTCCAGCCCGTCCTCCAGCGCCCTGGCCCACTCGTCCGCGTCCACCGCGCCCAGTGCCGCCCACAGCTCCGCGTCCTCGGCGCCCGACCGGGCGAGCCGCAGGTTGTCGCGCAGGCTCCCCACGAACACGTGGTGTTCCTGGTTGACCAGCGCCACGTGCGCGCGCACCCGCTCGGCCGGCATCCGCGACAGCTCGGCGCCGCCGAGCGTGACCTCGCCCGAGCGCGGCGCGTAGATGCCCGCCAGCAGCCTGCCCAGCGTGGACTTGCCCGCTCCCGAGGGCCCGACCAGCGCCATCCGGGTCCCCGGCGGCACCGACAGGGACACCTCGTGCAGTACGTCCACCCCCTCGCGGTAGCCGAACCGGACCGAGTCGGCCTCCACGTCGCGCCCGTCCGGCACCACCCGCTCGTCGCCCGCGTCGGGCTCGATCTCCCGCACCCCGACCAGCCGGGCCAGGGAGACCTGGGCGATCTGGAGTTCGTCGTACCAGCGCAGGATCAGACCGATCGGGTCGACCATCATCTGGGCCAGCAGCGCGCCGGTGGTCATCTGCCCCACCGACATCCACCCCTGCAGGACGCAGTAGCCGCCGATCAGCAGCACCGAGCCGAGGATCGTCACGTAGGTGACGTTGATGACCGGGAAGAGGACCGACCGCAGGAACAGCGTGTAGCGCTCCCAGGCCGTCCACTCCTTGATGCGCTGCTCGGACAGGGCGATCCGGCGCCCGCCCAGGCGGTGCGCCTCGACCGTGCGGCCCGCGTCCACCGTCTCGGTGAGCGCCGCGGCGACCGCCGCGTAGCCCGCCGACTCCGACCGGTACGCGGAGGGCGCCCGCTTGAAGTACCAGCGGCAGCCGAACACCAGGACCGGGGTTGCCACCAGGGCGGCCAGCGCCAGCGGCGGCGCGGTCACGGCGAGCGCCCCGAAGAGCAGCCCCGCCCACACCACGCCGATCGCCAGCTGGGGCACCGCCTCGCGCATCGCGTTGGCGAGCCGGTCGATGTCCGTGGTGATCCGGGACAACAGGTCACCCGTGCCCGCGCGCTCCAGCACGCCCGGCGGCAGGCCCACCGAGCGGACCAGGAAGTCCTCGCGCAGATCCGCCAGCATCTCCTCGCCCAGCACGGCTCCGCGCAGCCGGACCATCCGGACGAAGAGCGTCTGGACGAGCAGGGCCAGCGCGAACAGCAGCGCGACGCGCCCCAGGTGCAGTTCGCGCGCCCCCGCCGCGAGATCGTCCACCACCCGACCGAGCAGGTAGGGGCCGATCATGGACGCGATCACCGCGACCGCGTTGACCGTGACCAGGAGGACGAACGCCCGACGGTGCCGCCGCAGCAGCCCGCGCACATAGCCCCGCACCGTCGCCGACGTGCCCACCGGAAGGGTGGCGACGGTCTCGGGGGCGGCCGGATCGTACTCCGGCGCCACCACGCCGATCATGCCGATTCCTCGATCTCTGTGAGTTCCCGCAACTTGTCGAGCCCCTCGACCGCGTCGAGCAGCTGTTCCTCGTCCGTCTCGCGCGTGACGACCGCGCGGTAGCGCGGCTCGTCCTGCAGCAGTTCACGGTGCGTACCGACCGCCGAGACCGTGCCGCCGTCGACCAGGACGACCCGGTCGGCGCGGTCCAGCAGCAGCGGTGACGAGGCCAGGACCACCGTGGTGCGCCCCGCGCGCAGCGCCGCGACGCCGCCCGCGATCCGGGCCTCGGTGTGGGAGTCGACCGCGGAGGTCGGTTCGTCCAGCACCAGCACCTCCGGGTCGGTGACCAGCGAGCGCGCCAGCGCGAGCCGTTGGCGCTGGCCGCCCGACAGCGAGCGGCCGCGCTCGGTGATCCGCGCGTCCATCGGGTCGTCCACGCCGTCCGGCGCGGACTGCGACAGCGCGTCCAGCACGTCCGCGCACTGGGCGGCCGCCAGGGCCTCCGCGGCCCCGACCGAACCGGAGGCCGGTACGTCGAGCAGCTCGCGCAGCGTCCCCGAGAGCAGCACCGGGTCCTTGTCCTGGACGAGCACCAGCGTGCGCGCCGCGTCCAGTTCCAGGTCGTCGAGCGCGACCCCGCCCAGCAGCACGGAGGGGCTGCCGACGGCGTCGGCGGGATGCCCGCCGAGGCGCTCGGCCAGCCGCCCCGCCAGGTCCGGGTCCCCGCAGACCACCGCGGTGAACTGGCCGGCGGGGGCCAGCAGCCCGGTCTCGGGGTCGTAGAGGTCCCCGCCGGGAGCCGGCGCGGCGGGCGGGCTGGCGACCGTTGCCGTTGCCGTTGCCGTTGCCGTTGCCGTTGCCGTGGTCGCCGTCGCCGGCTCCGTCGGCGCGTCCGCACGGGGGCCCGGCTCCGCGTCGGGGGCGGGGTCGGTCGCCGGGTCCGTACGGGTCAGCGACAGCACCCGGGCGGCCCGCTTGGCCGACGGCCGCGAGAAGGAGTACGCCATGGCGATCTCCTCGAAGTGCCGCAGCGGGTAGAGCATCAGCGCCACCGCGCTGAACACGGCGACGAGTTCGCCCACCGTGATCCGCCCGTCGAGGACGAGCTCGGCGCCGTACCAGACCACGGTGATGAGCAGCAGACCGGGCAGCAGGACCTGGATCGCCGAGATCAGGGCCCACATCCGGGCGCTGCGCACGGCGGCCTTGCGGACCTCCTGCGACGCCTCGCGGTAGCGGCCGAGGAAGAGTTCCTCGCCGCCGATGCCGCGCAGCACGCGCAGCCCGGCCACGGTGTCGGAGGCCAGTTCGGTGGCCCTGCCCGCCTTCTCGCGCTGCACGTCGGCGCGTTGGGTGGCGTGCGGCAGCAACGGCAGCACGGCCACGGCCAGCACGGGAACCCCGATCGCCACGACCACGCCGAGCGCGGGCGCGTAGAGGACCAGGCCCACGCAGATCACGACGACGGCGACGGCGGCGGCGAGGAAGCGGGAGACCGCCTCGACGAACCAGCCGATCTTCTCGACGTCGCCCGTGGACACCGCCACCACCTCGCCGGCGGCGACGCGTCGGCTGAGGGCGGCGCCCAACTCGGCGGTCTTGCGGGCGAGGAGCTGCTGGACGCGGGCGGCGGCGGTGATCCAGTTGGTCACCGCCGTCCGGTGCAGCATCGTGTCACCGAGCGAGATGGCGATCCCGAGCAGCAGGATGAGTCCGCCGACCAGGATCAGCCGGGTTCCGTCGCGGTCCACGACCGCCTCGACGCCGAGCCCGACGGCGAAGGGCAGGCCCGCGATCCCGCAGTGGTGCATCAGCCCCCAGCACAGGCTCTTGAGCTGCCCGCCCAGCTGATTGCGCCCCAGCCACAGCAGGAACCGGGGCCCTGATCGCGCGTCGGGTACCCCTGGGTCCGGATACGGAAGATCGCTGATCTGCATGACGCCCCATGACTCGGTAGTGGTTCAAACCGTGCAAGGTTCGCCTTTGAACAGCATGCGGGGCAATCGATTTTCCGTTGTTCCGACGAGAACCGGCCATGGTCGTCCGGGGATCGGTGACCGCCTCGGCGACCGTGCCGGGGCCATATCGGGGCAGTACTCGGGGACGCCGGGGGACGTTCAGGGGCGGGTGGCCCGCTCCAGTTCGAGGAGCGCCGAGTAGTAGGAGTGCCCGGTGGCGCGGTCCATGCCCACCTCGCACATGCGGTTCGCGGACAGGTGCACGTCGTAGGAGCGCGCGGCGACCTCCGCCGCCTCGCGGGCCGTCGCGGCGTCCGTCAGCTCGGGGTGCAGCATGCCGCGGTCCCCGGCGAAGGCGCAGCACCCCGCGTCGTCCGGCACGACCACCTCCCGGGCACAGGCCTCGGCCACCGCGCGCAGGTGGGCCTCGTCACCCAGATGGCGCATCGAGCAGGTCGGATGCAGCACCGCCGAACCGACCGTGCGCAGCACCTCCAGATGCGGCAGCAGTTCCTCGGCCGCCCAGACGACGGAGTCGACGACCGTCAGCTCGGCGTGCAGCTCGCGGTTGTCCGCGCTCAGGTACGGGACCACCTCGTGCGCGATGCCGAGGGTGCAGGAGGAGGCGTCGACGACGAGCGGCAGCCGCCCGCCCGCGGTCCAGCCCCAGGCCGCCTCCACGATGCGGTTGGCCATCAGCCGGTTCCCGGCGTCGTAGCCCTTGGAATGCCAGATGGTCGCGCAGCAGGTCCCGGTGACGTCCCCGGGGATCCACACGGGCTTGCCCGCGCGCTCGGACAGGGCGACCACCGCCTCGGGCAGCGACGGGCCGCCCGGGGCGTCCCCGGCCGCGCGGGCGGGGTCGGCGCCCGGGCCCCCGAAGATCCGGTTCACGCAGGCCGGGTAGTAGACGGCCGAGGCGCCGACCCGCCGGGTGACGGGCAGGGCGCGGGCCGCGGCGCCCGGGATCTGGGGCAGCCACTGCGGGACCAGGTCCGGTCGTACGGCCTTCCGCGCGACCCCCGTGACCAGCCGCAACGGACCGTCCCCGACCCGGTCGGTGATCCGGTCGGCGGCGGCCACCGCGAGCCGGGCGGCCGTCTCCACGGCCCCGAACCGCTTCGCGACGAGCGCGGCGGTCCGCTCCTCGCGCGGGCTGTGCCTGCGGTGGCGGAAGTCCTTCATCAGGGCGCCGGTGTCGATGCCGACCGGACAGGCGAGTTTGCAGGTGGAATCGCCCGCACAGGTGTCCACGGCGTCGTAACCGTAGGAGGCGAGCAGACCGTCCAGCACGGGGGAGCCGGGCTGCTGGCGCATCATCTCGCGGCGCAGCACGATCCGCTGCCGCGGCGTGGTCGTCAGGTCCTTGCTGGGGCAGGTCGGCTCGCAGAACCCGCACTCGATGCAGGGGTCGGCGACGGCCTCCACGCGCGGGATGGTCTTGAGACCGCGCAGGTGGGCCCGCGGATCGCGGTCGAGCAGGATCCGCGGCGCGAGCACGGCGTCGGGGTCGACGGCCTGCTTGGTGCGCCACATCAGCTCGGTGGCCGCCGCGCCCCATTCCAGTTCGAGGAAGGGGGCCATGTTGCGTCCCGTGGAGTGCTCGGCCTTCAGCGAGCCGTCGAAGCGCTCGACGGTCAGTCGGCAGAAGGCGTCCATGAAGGCCCCGTACCGCTCGACGTCGGCGGGCAGCGCGGCGTCGAAGGCCAGCAGGAAGTGCAGGTTGCCGTGGGCCGCGTGACCGGCGACGGCGGCGTCGAAACCGTGCTCCGCCTGGAGTTCCAGCAGCGCCGCGCAGGCCTCGGCGAGGCGGGAGGGCGGGACGGCGAAGTCCTCGGTGATCAAGGTGGTGCCCGCGGCGCGGGCGCCGCCGACGGCAGTGACGAAGGCCTTGCGGGCCTTCCAGTACCCGGCGATGGTCGCCGCGTCGGTGGTGAAGGCGTTGGTCACCGAGGCCACCGGCGCGACCAGCTCCAGCCCCGCGAGCACCTCGGCCGCCCGCCGCTCGTAGACCTCCCGACCCGCGGCGTCCGGCGCCCGGAACTCCACGAGCAGGGCGGTCGTGTCCTTGGGCAGCGCCGCCCAGTCGGCGGGTACGCCCGCCACGCTGACCGAGGCGCGCAGCGTGTTGCCGTCCATCAGCTCGACGGCGATCGCGCCCGCCGCGTTGAAGAGCGGGACGGCCGCCGCGGCGGCGGGCAGCGAGGGGAAGAAGAGCAGGCCGCTGTAGAGCTCGCGGTCCAGCGGCAGGGTGTCGAAGACCAGCTCGGAGAGGAAACCGAGGGTGCCTTCGGAACCGACCATCAGCCCGCGCAGGATCTCCACCGGGGTGGTGCCGTCGAGGTAGGCGTCCAGCCGGTAGCCGGTGGTGTTCTTGATCTCGTACTTGGCGCGGATCCGGGCGGTCAGCCGGTGATCGGCCTCGATCTCCCGCTTGATCTCCATCAGGGCGCGGCACAGCGCGGGCTCGGCGCGCGCCAGCTCCTCGTCGGCCAGCGGGTCCGCGGTGTCCACGACGGTGCCGCCCGGCAGTACGAAGGTGAGCGAGGACAGGGTGCGGTACGAGTTCCGGGTGGTCCCCGCGGTCATGCCCGAGGCGTTGTTCGCGACCACCCCGCCGAGCGTGCAGGCGATCGCGCTGGCCGGGTCGGGGCCGAGCACCCGGCCGTGCCGGGCGAGCGCGGCGTTGGCGCGCAGCACGGTGGTCCCGGGGCGGACGCGGGCGCGCAGCCCGTCCTCCAGCACCTCCACGCCCGCCCAGTGGCGGCGCACGTCGACCAGGATGTCCTCGCCCTGGGACTGGCCGTTGAGCGAGGTCCCGGCGGCGCGGAAGACCACCTCGCGCTGCTTGCCGTGGGCGTAGGACAGCACGGCCGAGACGTCGTCGATGTCCTCGGCGATCACGACGACCTGCGGCACGAAGCGGTAGGGGGAGGCGTCCGAGGCGTAGCGGACCAGGTCGGAGACCTGCCACAGCACCTTGTCGGCGCCCAGCAGCGCGATCAGCTCGGAGCGCAGCGGCTCGGGCGTACCGGCCGCCAGCCGCTCGGGCACCCGGTCGGGGGCCGGACCGCTGACGGTGCGCGGGCGCAGGGCTCCCGGCTTCGGCTCCAGCAGCGGCATGCGTGCCCCCTGGGCTAGGCGCTCCGCGTCAGCAGCCGCGCTGCTCCGCCCGCCCGTCGGCCGGTGCGTCGGCCGGTCCGTCGGCCAGGGCGTTGAGCAGGCCGCCGAGCAGTTCGCGCTGATCGGTGGTCAACGGAGCCAGGATCTCCTCTGCGGCGCCCGTTCGCGCGTTGCGCAGCCTGCGCAGCGTGGCGCGGCCGGTCTCGGTCAGCTCGATCCGGATCACCCGGCGATTGGCGGTGTCGGGCACCCGGCGCACGCACTCGGCCGCCTCCAGACCGTCGACCAGGGTGGTCACCGCGCGGGGCACGACCTCCAGGCGGGCGGCCAGATCCGCCATTCGGGGGGGCTCCGCCTCGGGGTAGTGGGCGACCGTGCGCAGCAGGCGGGACTGGGCGGGGGTGATCCCGAGGGGCTCCAGATGGCGCTTCTGGATGCGGTGCAGCCGACGGGTCAGGCGCAGCAGCTGCTCGGCGAGGACGCCGTCCGAACTGTCCGGAGTGTCGACCGGGCTGCTGGCTGGGCTGTCGGTCTCGGAAGAGCTGCTCATACTGGGAAGGGTATCAGGACCCCGTTCATTGTGAGCATAGGTAACAATGAGCTATGCTCAGTGGAGTCTCGTCAGGACTGTCCTGTCGGGAGCCGTCAAAGGAGGCCCATGCGCCCCGAAGGAAAAGAACCGAAATGGACGCCATCGAAGGAAGCCCTCGACCCGAGTCGTCCCGCCCCCGCCGACCAGCCGCGTGAGCTGCGTCGGATCGCCCGCCTGTTCCGCCCCTACCGGGGTCGGCTCGGCGTCGTGGGCCTGCTGGTCGGCGCCTCGTCGCTGGTCGGTGTCGCCTCGCCGTTCCTGCTGAAGGAGATCCTGGACGTCGCGATCCCCCAGGGCCGCACGGGACTGCTCAGCCTGCTCGCGCTCGGCATGATCCTCACCGCGGTCGTGACCAGCGTCTTCGGCGTGCTCCAGACCTTGATCTCCACCACGGTCGGCCAGCGCGTCATGCACGACCTGCGCACCGCCGTCTACGCCCAACTCCAGCGGATGCCGCTGGCGTTCTTCACCCGGACCCGCACGGGCGAGGTGCAGTCCCGGATAGCCAACGACATCGGCGGAATGCAGGCCACCGTCACCTCGACGGCGACCTCCCTCGTCTCCAACCTGACGGCCGTGGTCGCCTCGGTCGTCGCGATGCTCGCCCTCGACTGGCGGCTCACCCTCGTCTCGCTGCTCCTGCTGCCGGTGTTCGTGTGGATCAGCCGTCGGGTCGGCCGCGAGCGCAAGCGGATCACGACCCAGCGCCAAAAGCAGATGGCGGCCATGGCCGCCACGGTCACCGAATCGCTCTCGGTCAGCGGCATCCTGCTGGGCCGCACCATGGGTCGGGCCGACTCGCTGACGCGGTCCTTCGCCGAGGAGTCGGAGAAGCTCGTCGGCCTGGAGGTCCGCTCCAGCATGGCCGGGCGCTGGCGGATGTCGACCATCGGCATCGTGATGGCCGCGATGCCCGCGATGATCTACTGGGCGGCGGGCATCGCCCTCCAGTCCGGGGCCCCTTCGCTCTCCGTCGGCACCCTCGTCGCCTTCGTCACCCTCCAGCAGGGCCTGTTCCGGCCCGCCGTGAGCCTGCTGTCGACCGGGGTGCAGATCCAGACCTCGCTGGCCCTCTTCGCCCGCGTCTTCGAGTACCTCGACCTGCCGGTGGACATCACCGAGCGCGAGGACGCCGTCCGCCTGGAGCAGGCCAAGGGCGAGATCCGGCTGGAGGGCGTCGACTTCGCCTACGACGCCAAGCACGGCCCCACCCTGACCGGCATCGACATCACGGTCCCGGCCGGCGGCTCCCTCGCCGTGGTCGGCCCGACCGGTTCGGGCAAGAGCACGCTGAGCTACCTGGTGCCCCGGCTGTACGACGTGACGGGCGGCCGGGTCGCCCTCGACGGCATCGACGTCCGCGACCTGGACTTCGACTCGCTGGCCCGCTCGATCGGCGTGGTCAGCCAGGAGACGTACCTCTTCCACGCCTCGGTGGCCGACAACCTCCGCTTCGCCAAGCCGGACGCCACGGACGAGGAGATAGCCCAGGCGGCCAGGGCGGCGCAGATCCACGACCACATCGAGTCCCTGCCCGACGGGTACGACACCCTGGTCGGCGAGCGCGGCTACCGGTTCTCCGGCGGCGAGAAGCAACGCCTCGCCATTGCCCGCACGATCCTGCGCGACCCGCCGGTCCTGATCCTCGACGAGGCCACCAGCGCCCTCGACACGCGCACCGAACACGCCGTGCAGAAGGCCATCGACGCCCTCTCCGAAGGTCGCACCACCATCACCATCGCGCACCGGCTCTCCACCGTCCGCGATGCCGACCAGATCGTGGTCCTCGACGGCGGAACGATCGCCGAACGGGGTACGCACGAGGAGCTGTTGGAAGCTGACGGACGGTATGCGGCGCTGGTGCGCCGGGACAGCGAGTTGGTTCCGGCCGAGGTGGCCGTGGGGGCGCCGACCGTCTCCGTGACCGTGTGATCGTATGACCGCCACACGGTCGGGATGCCCGAATTGCGGCAGTCCCCGGGTTAGCGTTTCTGCATGCGTCAAGAGCACCGGCCGCCGAAGCGGCCCGGGACCCGCGTCACCCGCCGGGGCCGCCTGGCGATCTTCATCGGTCTGCTGATGGCGACCGGGGCAGCGGTCCTGGTCCCCCTCCTGCCGGACGGGGGCGCGGAGAAGCCCCCGCAGCCGCGCCGCCTCGTGATCCCCGAAGGGTGGCGGGCCGCGCAGGTGTACGCGGCGGTCGACCGCGAGCTGAAACTCCCCGCGGGCTCGGCCAAGAAGGCGATCGCCCAGGCGGGACTGGAGCTGCCCGCCGAGGCCAAGGGCAACCCGGAGGGCTTCCTCTTCCCGGCGACGTACCCGCTCTCCCGGGAGACCACCCCGGCCGGGCTCCTCGCCTACATGGTGCAGACGGCCAACCGGAAGCTGGCCGCCAAGCCGGTCGCCGCCGGAGCCAAGGCCCAGGGGATGACCCCTTACCAGACGGCCACGCTGGCCAGCATCATCCAGGCGGAAGCCGACACCCCGGCCGACATGGGCAAGGTCGCGCGCGTCGTCTACAACCGGCTCGCCAAATCGATGCCGCTACAGATGGACTCGACGATCAACTACGCCTTGAACCGCTCCACCGTGGACACGGCGGTGCGCGACACCCGGATCGACAGCCCCTTCAACACCTACGAGCGCCAGGGCCTGCCACCGACCCCGATCGACAGCCCGGGCGCGACCGCCATGGCGGCCGCGGTCGCCCCGACACCGGGCGACTGGCTGTTCTTCGTCACCGTGAAGCCGGGGGACACCCGCTTCTCCGCGACCTACGAGGAACACAAGCGCCACGTCGCGGAGTTCAACAAGCACCGCGCGGCCGCCCGCAAGGCCTAACCCGTAAATGATCTTTGAGTTGTCCTGGGCAGGGTCGGTCGCGGTGTGATCTGCTCGCCTGTCCGGCGATGGCGGGGTTGAGCATCCGTGCGATGCCGAGCATGGCGTGGTGCACTCCGTCGCCTTTGAGGCGGCAGTCGCGGAGGATCTTCCAAGTCTTCATGCGGGCGAAGACGTGCTCTATGCGGGCACGAACCTGCTTGTGGGACTTGTTGTGTGCCTGTTTCCAGCCGGGCAGCTCCGCAGCCTTGCGGCGCCGGTGTGGCATCACAAGCCCTGTGCCCGGGTAGCCGCCGTCAGCGATGGTCGTGGTCGTGCCGACCGCGGCCTTGGCGCCGGATTCCTCCCATGCTTTGCAGTCGTTGCGGTTGCCGGGCAGGCGCCGACCGACGACCACGACGAGGCGGGTGTCGGCGTCGATGACGACCTGGTGGTTGGTGGAGTACCGGTAGTTCTTCGACTGCTCGGCGACGGTGTGGTCGCGGGTGGGCACCAGGGTGCCGTCCACGATCAGCACGGTGTCCTTCGCGAACCGCTTGCGGGGCTGGAGGGCCAGCATCGGCCCGAGGTCATCGATGATCCGATCCGCCGCTGACTTAGAAACGCCGAATAGCGGGGCCAGTTGAACTGCCGCGGGCTCAGCCCGGTGAACGGGGCTATCCAGGACGACGCCGGCGCCGTGATCACACCAGTCACAGCAAGATCATCCCACTGTGGCCGGTCTACTCAGGCACCTCGGAGTCATCCTTCGCTGATCCACCTCGCGGTCAGGCCGTACCATCCCAGCCATGACAGTAGATGTCCTCGCCGAGGACCTCCAGCCCGGCGACCTCCTGGAGCTCTCCACCACATCGGGCACCGAAGTCCTCCGGTTGACTCATGTGGAGCGGCGTACCCAAGGCATCAAGTTCATGGGTCGCAATCACCAGGGTGTTCTCTACGCCGGCGGCATGAAGTACGGCGAGCTGGCGCGGTGCGTCCGTCCGTAGACCGTCGCGCGGACTGCCGATGGCAGTTGCGGGACAGCCCTTAGCAGGTCTCTCCGGTGCCCTAGGCCCGCGCGCCCGCCGGGGCGGACGGTGCGAGGAGGCGGCGGAGTTCGCGGGCGGCGGCGCCGCCCGCGCGGTTGGCGCCGATGGTGCTGGCCGAGGGGCCGTAGCCGACCAGGTGCACCCGGGGGTCCCGGACCGCCCTGGTCCCGTCCACGCGGATGCCGCCGCCCGGCTCGCGCAGGTGCAAGGGGGCCAGGTGGTCGATCGCGGCCCGGAAGCCGGTGGCCCACAGGATCACGTCGGCGTCCACGCGCCGGCCGTCGTCCCAGGCCACGCCCGAGGGGGTGATCCGGTCGAACACCGGCAGGCGGTCCAGTACGCCCGAGGCCAGCCCGGCGCGCACCGCTTCGTTCAGCGGCAGCCCCGTCACGCTGACCACGCTCTGCGGGGGCAGTCCCCGGCGGACCCGCTCGTCCACCAGGGCCACCGCGGCCCGCCCCTCGGCCTCGCCGAAGGATCCGTCCCGGAACACCGGGGGCCGCCGGGTCACCCAGGTGGTCTCCGCGGCGACCCCGGCGATCTCCAGCAGGTGTTGCACCCCGGAGGCGCCCCCGCCGACGACGATCACCCGCGCACCGGCGAACTCCTCGGGGCCCGGGTAGTTCGCGGTGTGCAGCTGCCGCCCCCGGAAGGTCTCCTGCCCCGGGTAGCGCGGCCAGAAGGGCCGGTCCCAGGTCCCCGTGGCGTTGATCACCGCCCGCGTCGACCAGCTCCCGGCGGTGGACTCCACCAGCAGCCGCCCGGCATCCCCCTCGCGCACCGCCGTCACGTCCACGGGGCGCCGTACGCGCAGCCCGAAGCGCTCCTCGTAGGCGGCGAAGTACTCCCCGATGACCTCGGAGGACGGGCGCTGCGGATCGGCGCCGACCAGTTCCATCCCCGGCAGCGCGTACATGCCGTGGACCTTCCCGTAGGTCAGCGAGGGCCAGCGGAACTGCCAGGCGCCGCCCGGTCGGGGCGCGTGGTCCAGCACCACGTGCTCCAGTCCCGCCCGCCCCAGGTGGTAGGCGCTGGACAGGCCCGCCTGTCCGGCGCCGATGACCACCACGTCCACGTCGCTCACGAAATCGTTCACGGTTGTACCAACTGGCCGGGGTCCCGAGATCTTCCCGCGCCCCGGGACCCCCGCGCCGTCAGCCCCCGTGCGCCCGCAGGACCGCCGGTACCGGTCCCGTCGGCTGGAGGGTGAGGCCGGGGAAGACGTCGGCCCGCCGTCCCCCGGTGTCCAGGTGGAACCGCCGGCCCAGCACCGCCAGCACCAAGGCCGCCTCGACCAGTGCGAAGCGGGCCCCGAGGCAGGCCCGCGGGCCGCCGCCGAAGGGGAACCAGGCCTGTTCCGCCGTCGCCGACACGGTGCCCGCGTCCCACCGCTCCGGGCGGAAGGCCGTCGGCTCCGGGAACCAGCGCGGATCGCGGTGCACGGACCACGGGCTCGTCCACACCAGCGTCCCGGCGGGCACCTCGCGCCCGCCGATGGTCGCGCCGTTCGTGGCCACCGCGGAGATCAGCCAGATCGGCGGGTAGATCCGCAGGGCCTCCTTCACGATCTGCTGCGTCCACACCAGCCGCGGGTAGTCGTCGTAGGTCGGCAGCCGCCCGCCGAGCACCCGGTCCAGCTCCTCGGTGAGCCGGGCGCGCGCCTGCGGCGCCTCCGCCAGCAGCTGCCAGGCCCAGGTCAAAGTGGTCGAGGTGGTCTCGTGGCCGCCGATGTACAGGGTGATCGACTCGTCCCGCAGCTCCGTGCGCGAGAGCGGCCGGCCCTGTTCGTCGCGGGCCGCGAGCAGTCGGCTGAGCAGGTCGTCGCGCTCCTCGCCCGCCGCCGAGGCCGCCTCGTGCTCCCGTACGACGTGCTCGATCTCCCGGTCGAGCACCCGCACGGCCGCCCGCATCCGGCGCCGCCCCGGGGTGCGCACCCAGGGCGGCAGGAACAGCGTCAAACCGCGGAACTCCGCGCCCAGTTCCCGCTGGGCCGTGGCCATGGCCGCGCTGATGGGAGCCTCGCGGCCCGCGGCGTCACCACCGAACAGGGTCCGCACCGCGATCCGTTGGGTCAGCCCGGCCATCTCCCGGTGCACGTCGATCCGTTGGCCCTCCCGCCAGCCGCCGACCAGCGCGTCCGCGCACTCCACCATCGTGGCCGCGTACGAACGCACCTGGCGCGGTCGGACGGCGGGCTGCACCAGCGCACGCTTGCGCCGCCAGTCCTCGCCGGTGGCCACCACCACGCCGTTGCCCAGCAACTGCCGGAAGGCCCAACCCAGTTCGGAGGGCTTGAAACTGCCCTCGACGGCCCCGAGCAGTTCGGCGGCGTGCTCGGGCCGGGAGACCAGGACGTTGCGCTGCGGCCCCAGCGCCCAGGGCACCCAGTCGCCGTACTCGTCGCGCAAGGACTCGAAGAAGGCCAGCGGATCGCGGGCGAAGGCGGGCAGGTTCCCGAGCAGGGGCCACCGGCGCGGTCCGCGCTCGGCTCCCACGGGCGGCAGGGTGGCGGTCACGCAGGCATGGTGGCAGCGCCCCCGCCAAGGCACCAGAGGCGCACCGCCCCGGCTCCGCGGCGCGGCCGCCGGGAGCCGATCGGGCGGGGTGCGGCTCAGGCGGCGCGGCGGGCGCTCAGCCAGTCGTGCGCCGCCTCCGCGGTGAACTGCGCCTGCCCGGCGCGGAAGAGCAGCCCCGCCGTCGCGAAGGCCGGGTCGTCGGCGCTCTGCGCCACGTACGGGATCGCCACGCAGGCCATCCCGGCGGCGTGCGCGGCCTCGGCTCCGGGGGCGGCGTCCTCCATCACCACGCAGTCGGCCGGTCGTGCCCCCAGCCGCCGCGCCGCTTCCAGGAAGACGTCCGGCGCGGGCTTGCCGTGCGGGACCTCCTCGGCGGAGACCACGGTGGTCAGCAGGGCGTCCAGTCCGGTCCCGGCGAGCACGGCGTCGATCGCCTCGCGCGAGGACCCGGAGGCCACCGCCATCGGGACCCCCTCGCCGTGCAGGCGCTCCACGAACTTCCGCATCTCGGGGAAGGCGTCGGTGCGGGCCCGGGCCAGCTCCAGGTAGCTCGCGTTCTGCTCGGCGAGCAGCTGCTCGACGGGGGCCCGCAGGGCGTAGCGCTCGCGCAGGATCTCCAGCGTCTCCAGGGTGCCGATGCCGATGAAGCGCGCGTGCTCCTCCCACGTGAAATCGGCGACGCCGTGCCGTTCCAGGGTGAGGCGGCCGGACTCGTAGTAGTTCGGCTCGCTGTCCACGAGGGTGCCGTCGAGATCGAATATGACGGAAATCATCCGTTGTGCCCGTCCTGCCGGTTGCGTACGTTTCCCGTCCATCCTGTCAGGGTTTGCGGGCGGACCGGCCCACGGACTCGACGAGGGGGAGCAGCCGGTGCGCGACCCGCTCGCGCAGCGCCACCTCGGTGCGGGTGCGGACCACGCCCGGCAGCCGGATGAGCCCCTGGATCACGTCCTCCAGGTGTGCGTTGTCCCGGGCCGCCACCCGGGTCAGCAGATCGCCGCCGCCGGTGATCGAGAAGGCCTCGATGATCTCCGGCACGGCGGCCAGGGCCTCGCCCACCTCGTCCAGGTGCCCCTGCGTGACCTCGATGTGCACGAACGCCAACACCGGGTGCCCGAGCGCCGCGGGGGACAGCACCGGACCCGTGCCCGTGATCACCCCGGTGCGCTCCAGCCGGTCGAGGCGGGCCTGGAGGGTGCCGCGCGCCACGCCGAGGCGGCGCGCGTACTCGCGCAGGCTCGTGCGCGGCTCCTCGATCAGCAGCCGCAGGATCCGGGTGTCCAGCTCGTCCACGGCCATGGGTCCGGGGGCCTTCCGTCGGGCGTCGCGATGGCTCCCGGACTGTACCAACGGCTCGCGCGAGGACCGCCCACGACGCCCGCGGCCCGCCGGAGCCCGCGCCCGTCCGCCCCGACCGCCCCCTTCAGCGCCGCCCGCGCGGTGGCCGGGGGAAGAACCCGCTGGTCCGCTCCAGGTACTCCGCGTACCCCGGCCGCCCCGCCATGTGCCGCTCCAGCAGCGCCTTGCCGCTGCCGGCCGTGAGCAGGTACGACATGACCAGCGGCGCCACGACCGTCGCCGCGGCCGCGCCGGGGGACTCGCAGACGATCAGGAAGAGGCCCCACCACACGCAGAAGTCCCCGAAGTAGTTCGGGTGCCGGGTCCAGGACCACAGGCCCCGGTCCATGATCCGGCCCCGGTTCGCCGGGTCCGCCTTGAACCGGGCCAACTGGTGGTCCCCGACCGCCTCGAAGACGATCCCGAGCAGCCACAGGGCGCTCCCGACCGCCGCGAGCGGGCCCATCGGGCCCGTCACGTACTGCCCCGCCTGCACCGGCAGCGACACCAGCCACACCAGGGCCGCCTGGAGCAGGTAGACCATGCGCAGCGCGTACAGGTTCCGCCCCCGCGAGCCCGCCGCCCCGGCCTTGGCCAGCATCCGCTCGTAGCGCGGGTCCTCGCCGTGCCCGCGCCCGCGCGCGGCGATGTGCCCGGCCAGCCGCAGTCCCCACACCACGGTGAGCAGGGTCAACAGCAGCCGCCGCGCGCCGTCCCCCTGCCCGGCGGAAGCGGCGTACGACGCCAGCGCGACCGCGGCGAAGGCCGCGCCCCAGGCCACGTCCACCCCGCGGTGCCGCCCGAGGCGCACCCCCACCGCGAAGGCGACCAGCAGCACGGCGAGGGCCGCGCCCGCCGTCACCGGCAGGCCGGTCGCGAAGGCCGCCCATCGCATCAGCGCCCTCCGTCCCGCTCGGCCAGCACGATCTGGTGCACGTCCAGGTACCCGGAGGCGAACCCGGCCTCCGAATAGGCGAGGTAGAAGGTCCACATCCGGCGGAAGGCCGCGTCGAAGCCCAGCGCGCCGATGCGCTCGGAGCGCTCGCCGAAGCGCTCCCGCCACAACCGGAGCGTCTGCGCGTAGTGCGCCCCGTAGCCCTCGCACCGCTCCACCCGCAGCCGGGTGTGCGCCCGTGCGAGGTCCTCCACCGCCCGCACCGACGGCAGCATCCCGCCGGGGAAGATGTACTTCTGGATCCAGGTGTAGGTGCTGCGGGTGGCCAGCATCCGGTCGTGCGGCATGGTGATCGCCTGGAGCGCCACCCGCCCGCCCGGCGCGAGCAGCCGGTCCAGCGCGGCGAAGTACGCCGGCCAGTACTCGACGCCCACGGCCTCGATCATCTCGACGCTCACGATCGCGTCGTAGCTCCCCCGCGCCTCGCGGTAGTCGCACAGCCGCACCTCGGCCCGCGGGGTCAGGCCCGCGGCCTCGATGCGCTGCTCGGCGAGCGCCTTCTGCTCCCGGGAGAGGGTGAGCGAGACGACCTGGGCGCCGCGCCCGGCGGCCCGGATCGCCAGTTCGCCCCAACCGGTGCCGATCTCCAGCAGCCGGGTGCCCGGACCGACCCCGGCCCGGTCCAGGAGCATGTCGATCTTCCGGTGCTGGGCCGCGGCCAGCCCCGACCAGTCGGCGGGCAGCGCGCCGAACACGGCGGAGGAGTAGGTCATGGTGGGGTCCAGGAACTCGGCGAACAGCTCGTTGGACAGGTCGTAGTGGCGCCGGATGTTGCTCCGGGCGCCGCCCGGGGTGTTGCGGTCGGCGTCGGGGTGGCGGGCGGCCCACAGACTCCGCAACCGCTGCAGGGACGGCGGGATCAGCGAGGCGACGTTCCCCGCGAGGACGGTCAGCACCGCCACCGGGTCCGGCGCGTCCCACTCACCGGCCTGGTAGGACTCGCCGAAGCCGATCAGGCCGCCCGTGGCGATCCGGCGCACGAACGCCCGCGGATCCCGCACCGAGAGCTCCGGGCCGCCCCGCCCCAGGGTCGGGGCGCCGGGGCCCTCCGGGGCCAGTCGGACGGTCAGCGGCAGCCGGTCCAGGGCCCGCCGGATCAGCAGCCCGCCGACGGCGGCCCGCACCCGCGAGCACCGGGGCACCGGCGGGGCGGCGGGGACGACCGGAGCGGCCTCCGCGCCGGGCGGGGTCGCGGGCGCGATCGGGTTCGTGGTCGTGACCGTGGTGGACGTCGTGCGCGTGCTCACTTCACACCCTCCTGGGGGACGTGCGGGGGACGGGGTTGTACGGGCACACCGCGCAGCCACAGCCGGATGCCGTGGAAGCGGATGCCGAGCGAGACGGCGGCGGTGGGCCAGGGGCGGCGCAGTGCCGCGCGCAGCACCCCGGCCGGGTCGGCGGACCGGCGCGCACCGCGGACGGTCGCGGTCAGCCCGGTGCCGGACCCGGTGTCGAGGCGGACGGTCAGGACGAGCCGCTCACCCGGTACCGGCAGCCGCATCCGGTAGTCGCCGGAGACCGGCAGGAACGGCGAGACGTAGAACTCCTTGCGGGCGTGCCCGGCGCCGGTGGCCGCCTCGGGGCCCAACAGGTAGCAGTGCCGCCCGCCGTAGGTGTTGTGCACCTCGGCGACCACGTGGCGCAGCTCGCCGTCCGGGCCGTGGCACCAGAAGACGGACAGCGGATTGAAGACGTGCCCGAAGACCCGGGGGTGCGCGAGCATCAACACCCGCCCGCCCGCGGGCCCAGCGCCCTGCGCGGCGAGGAAGCGGTCCAGCCCCGCCCGGATCGAGGGCAGGTCCCCGCCGAAGTGGTCGCGCGCGTCGAACCGGGCCAGCGGGCGCAGCGCCCGGGGCAGCCGCGGCAGCCGGTCGAGGTCCACCAGCCACAGCGAGGTGCGCTGGTGCAGCGCGTACGGGCGGGGCCCGGAGCGCACGTGGGTGATCACCGACGGGTACAGCGCGGGCTCGACGCCGTCCACGGCGGGTGCGGGTGCGGGCTCGGCCGCACGGATCGGGGCCGTCACCACCGCACCCCCAGCGCGGCGGCCGCCGCGGCCCCCGAACGGCAGCCGTCCTCGTGGAACCCCCAGCCGTGGTAGGCCCCGGCGAAGGCCGTCACCGGCCCCGACAGTTCGGGCAGGCGCTGCTGCGCGGCCACCGACTCCGGCGTGTAGACGGGGTGCGCGTAGTCCATCTCGGCCAGGACCAGGTCCGGCCGCACCCGGCCGTCGGCGTTCAGCGTGACGACGTAGGACTCGGGCCCGTCCAGCCCCTGCAGCCGGTTCATGTCGTAGCTCACCCGGACCCGCGCGTCGCCCGGCCGGCAGCCCGAGAGCCGGAAGTTCCAGCAGGCCCGGGCGCCGGGGCGACCCGGCAGTACGGACGCGTCGGTGTGCAGCACGGTCCGGTTGCGGGAGTACGCGAACGCCCCGAGCGTCGCGCGTTCGGCCGGTGTGGGATCGGCCAGCAGGGCCAGGGCGCGGTCCGCGTGGACGGCGACCACCACCGAGTCGTACGTCGCCCAGGTGCCGTCGTCGCGGGTGACCCGCACCCCCTGCGCGGAGCGGGCCAGCGCCCGCACCGGAGTCGAGGTCCGCACCGCCGCCGTGCCCAGCGCGTCGCGCACCAGGCGCACGTACCGGGCCGAACCGCCGCTCACGGTCCGCCAGTTCGGGGAGCCGCCCACCGACAGCATGCCGTGGTGCTCCAGGAAGCGGAACAGGTACCGGGCCGGGTAGCGCAGCGCGGTGTGCTCCGGGCAGGACCACACGCAGGACACCAGCGGGATGGCGAAGTGGGCGCTGAAGTGGGCGCCGAAGCGGTGGCGGCGCAGGAACTCGCCGAGCGTCGGGTCGTCGTCCGGCGGGGCCGCCAGCAGTCGGCGCGCGAGCCGGTGGAAGGCCGGGACCCGCGCCAGCATCCCCAGGTACGCCGGGTCCGCGGCATTGCGCGGGCGGGCGAACAGACCGCGGGGCCCGCGGGCCCCCGCGTACTCCAGCCCGCACCCCTCGCAGTGCACGGACATGCTCATGCTGGTGCTCCGGGTGGCCACCCCCAGCTCGCCGAAGAGCCGGAGCAGCTGCGGGTAGGTACGGTCGTTGTGCACGATGAAACCGGAGTCCACGGACCGGAGCACCCCGTCGGACCCCTTGACCTCGTGGGTGTGCGCGTGGCCGCCGAGCCGGTCGTCGGCCTCGTAGAGGGTCACGTCGTGGGCGCGCGCGAGCACGTACGCCGCGGTCAGCCCGGACACGCCCCCGCCGATCACCGCCGTGCGCGGCCGCCCCTGTGCTCGCTGCGTCATCGTGCTCCCTCGCCGTCGGTGGTCGCGGCCCCGGTGGTCGGCCGTCGCGGGCAGGACGCCCCCGTACCCGTACTTCGGAGCCGGAGCCGTTTCGGATGCCACGCCATTCGGCCCAATGCGCGACCGCGCCGCATCCGTCCTCCCCGCCCGCCGCGAAGCACCATGAGAAGGTCCGGCCGACAGCGGATCGGCAGTCCCGAAGGGAGAGCGCGATGGTCGACCACGCGACCACCACCGGCGGGCTGTCCTGCCTGGTCACCGGTGCCACCGGATACATCGGCGGCCGTCTGGTGCCCGAGCTGCTGGACGCGGGGCACCGGGTCCGGTGCATGGCCCGCTCGCCCGAACGGCTGCGCGACCATCCCTGGGCCGGTCGCGCCGAGGTGGTGCGCGGGGACGTCACCGACGCGGACTCGGTGGCCGCCGCCCTGCGGGGGATCGACGTCGCCTACTACCTCGTGCACGCCCTCGGCACCGGCCCCGGCTTCGAGGAGCGGGACCGGTCCGCCGCCCGGATCTTCGCCGCCCGGGCCCGCGCGGCCGGAGTGCGCCGGATCGTCTACCTCGGCGGCCTGACCCCGGCCGGGGTCCCGCCGCGCGAGCTGTCCCCGCACCTGCGCTCACGGGCCGAGGTCGGCGAGATCCTCCTCGCCTCGGGCGTACCCACCACCGTGCTGCGCGCCGCGGTCATCATCGGCTCCGGTTCGGCGTCCTTCGAGATGCTGCGCTACCTCACCGAGCGGCTCCCGGTGATGGTCACCCCGAGCTGGGTCGGCACCCGCATCCAGCCGATCGCCGTCCGCGACGTGCTGCGCTACCTCGTCGGCTCCGCCACCCTGCCCGCCGAGGTCAGCCGCGCCTTCGACATCGGCGGGCCGGACGTGGTCACCTACGAGCAGATGATGCGGCGCTACGCCGTCGTCGCGGGTCTGCCGCACCGGCTGATCCTGCGCGTCCCGATGCTCACCCCGCGCCTGTCCAGCCACTGGATCGGCCTGGTCACGCCCGTGCCGCGGGCGCTGGCCCGGCCGCTGGCCGAGTCCCTGCGCCACGAGGTGGTCTGCGACGAGCACGACATCGCCCGCTACGTCCCCGACCCGCCCGGCACCCCGATCGGCTTCGACCTGGCCCTGACCCTGGCCCTGCGCCGGGTGCGCGAGGCGGACGTCAGCACCCGCTGGTCCTCGGCCTCCCTCCCCGGCGCCCCCAGCGACCCGCTGCCCACCGACCCGGACTGGGCCGGAGGCAGCCTCTACACCGACTGCCGGGAGCGGGACGTGGACGCCTCGCCGCAGGCGCTGTGGCGGGTGGTGGAGGGGATCGGCGGGGAGAACGGCTGGTACTCCTTCCCGCTGGCCTGGGCGGTACGGGGCTGGCTCGACCGGCTCGTCGGCGGGGCCGGGATCCGGCGCGGTCGGCGCGACGCGGCCCGGCTGCGGGTGGGGGACTCCCTGGACTTCTGGCGGGTCGAGGAGATCGAACCGGGGCGGCTGCTGCGGCTGCGCGCCGAGATGCGGCTGCCGGGGCTCGCCTGGCTGGAGCTGTACGTCGACGAGGACGGCCGGGGCCCGGGCGCGGCGGGCGGCCGCGGTGGTGCCCGGTTCCGCCAGCGCGCCCTGTTCCACCCGCGCGGGCTCCTCGGGCACCTCTACTGGTGGAGCGTGTCCCCCTTCCACGCGGTGGTCTTCGGCGGCATGGCCCGCAACATCGCCCGCGCGGCGGCCTCGCTCCCCGCCCTCCCCGCGTCCCCGGTCCCCCCGGGCGCATCCGAAGGGACCGGCGGGGCCGAAGTACCGCACGACAGTCGCCCTCCCTCCTGACGCGGAGCCCGTCCATGAACGTCGCGGTCGTCCTCTACACCTCCGACCTGCGCCTGCACGACCATCCGCCGATGCGGGCCGCGCTCTCCTCCTCCGCCGAGGTGGTGCCGCTGTTCGTCCGGGACCGGGGCGTCGAGGCGAGCGGATTCACCGCCCCCAACCGGCTCGCCTTCCTCGCCGACTGCCTGGTCGCCCTCGACGCCGGACTGCGCGAGCGCGGCGGTCGCCTCGTCGTGCGCTCCGGGGACGTGGTCGAGCAGGTGTGCAAGGTGGTCCGGGAGGCCGATGCGGACGAGGTCCACATGGCGGCCGGGGTCAGCGCCTACGCCCACGGCCGGGAGGAGCGGCTGCGCGCCGCGCTGGAGCGCGAGGGGCGGCGGCTCTACGTGCACGACGCGGTGGTGACGGCGCTCGCCCCGGGCGCCGTGACTCCGGCGGGCTCGGACCACTTCGCGGTCTTCACCCCCTACTTCCGCCGCTGGTCCGATCAGCCCCCGCAGCCCCTGGCGCGCGCACCGCGCGCGGTCCGGGTGCCCGAGGGGGTGGGCTCGGAGCCGCTGCCCGAGCGGTCCGCCGTGCGCGGCACCTCGCCGGGCCTGGCCCGCGGCGGCGAGGACGAGGCCCGGTCCCGGTTCGCCGCCTGGCTGCGCGACGGCGTGGCGCGCTACGAGGAGGTGCACGACGACATGGCGGGCGACGCCACCTCCCGGCTCTCCCCCCACCTGCACTTCGGCACCCTCTCGCCCGCCGAGTGCGTCCACCGGGCGCGGGCGGCGGGCGGACCCGGCGCGGAGGCCTTCGTGCGGCAGCTGTGCTGGCGGGACTTCCACCACCAGGTGCTCGCGGCCCGCCCGGCCACCGCGCACGCGGACTACCGGGTCCGGCACGACCACTGGCGCACCGGCGCGGCGGCCGCCGAGGAGGTCGAGGCCTGGAAGGAGGGCCGCACCGGCTACCCGGTCGTCGACGCGGCCATGCGCCAGCTGCGGCACGAGGGCTGGATGCACAACCGGGGTCGCCTGCTTGCCGCGAGCTTCCTCGCCAAGACGCTGTACGTCGACTGGCGGACCGGGGCCCGGCACTTCCTGGACCTGCTCGTCGACGGGGACCTCGCGAACAACCAGCTCAACTGGCAGTGGGTGGCCGGGACCGGCACCGACACCCGGCCCAACCGGGTCCTCAACCCCGTCCGACAGGCCCGCCGCTACGACCCGCACGGCCACTACGTCCACCGCTGGGTGCCGGAACTGGCGGACCTGCCCGCACCCGGGGTCTTCGAGCCCTGGCGGCTGACCGGGCTGGAGCGCGCCCGGTACGACTATCCGGACCCGGTGGTGGACCTCGCCGACGCGCTGGGCCGCTTCAAGCAGGCCCGCGCCGCGTCGTGACGGACCGCATCGCGACGGACGGCATCGCGACGGACGGCATCGCGGCGGACGGCTCCGCGGGGGGCGGCGGGGCCGATGGCCGTATCGTGACGGGAGTGGACCGTGCGCACCCCACCCCGGAGCAGCCGCCCGTGCCGTGGCCGCTGAGCACCGGCGCCGTCGCCCGGCGCCTGGGGGTCTCGCCCACCACCCTGCGCTCCTGGGAGCGGCGCTACTCCATCGGCCCCGCCCGCCGGGAGGACGGCAGGCACCGCCGCTGGACCCCGGACGACATCGCCCGCCTGGAACTGATGTGCCACCTGACCTCCCAGGGGGTGCCGCCCGCCGAAGCCGCCCGCGCCGCCCTCGCCGGAGCGGCTCCGGCGGCCGCCCCGGCCCCCGCCCCGCCGTTACCGGCGCCTTCCGCGGCTCCTGCGCCTTCTGTGCCCTCCGCGCCGCTCGCGCGGCCCGTCGCCAAGGCGCCGGGCGGGCGCAACGCGCTGCCGCTGGGGGAGGTCCGCCCCGAGTGCCGCGGGCTCGCGCGGGCCGCCGTACGACTGGACGCGCCCGCGGTGACGGAGCTGCTGGAGGCGGCCCTGGCCGCGCACGGGCCCGTCACCGCCTGGGAGGAGATCATCGCCCCCACCCTGCACGCGGTCGGTCGCAAGTGGGCCTCCGCGGGGGAGCGTTACGTGGAGGTGGAGCACCTGCTGTCCTGGCACGTCTCCGGTGCGCTGCGCCGGGTGCGGCCCGCCGCCGAGGGTCCGGGCCGGGCTCCGGTGCTCCTCGCCTGCGCGCCGGGGGAGCTGCACAGCCTCCCGATGGAGGCCCTCTGTGCGGCGCTCGGCGAACGGGGCCTGCCGGTGCGGATGTTCGGCCCCGCACTGCCCGCCGACGCGCTGCTCGAAGCGGTCCGCCGGATCGGGCCCTGCGCCGTCGTGCTCTGGTCCCAGGCCCGCACGACGGCGGACCGCTCGCTGGTGCGGTCCGTCTCGGCCGTCGAATGGGGACTGCGCGGCGCGCGCGCCCACCCGTGGCTGCTGCTCGCGGGACCGGGCTGGGGCGCGGGCGGCCCGCCGCTGCCGGGCGCGGACCGACTCCACGCGCTGCGCTCGGCGGTCGGCGTCATCGAGGCGCTGGCAGCGGCGGCGCCTGCAGCGCGCTCCGCAGGCACTGCAGGGCGCGCCGCATGTGACTCTTGACCGTCCCCAGCGGCATTCCGGTACGGGCCGCGATCTGGGTCTGGGTCAGGTCCCCGTAGTACGCCAGCCGCAGGATCCGCTGCTGGGCGGAGGGCAGCCGGGCCAGCTCGCCCAGGACGAAGACCCGGTCCAGGGCCTGCTCCGGACCCGCCGCGCCCGCGGCCGACGGTGCGACCGCGCACAGGGTCCCGGCCGCGGCCACCGCCCGGGCCCGCCGGGTGCGCGCGGCCAGGGCGTCCGCCACCTTGTGGCGGGTGATGCCTACCAGCCAGCCGCCGAGGTCGCCGCTGCCGGGCCGGTAGCCGCCGCGGCCGCGCCAGGCGGCGAGGAACACCTGCTGGGTCACGTCCTCGGCCTCCCGTTCGTCACCCAGCCAGCGGCGGGCGAGGGAGTGCACGAGGGGCCGCCAGCGGAGGTAGACGGCCGTCATGCCGTCCTCGTCGCCGGCGAGGAAGAGCGCCGCGAGCCGGGCGTCCTCGGTGTCGTCGGCGCCGGTGCGGTGGGCTCGTCCGAGGTCCCGGTGGTCCTTGAGGTCCATGGGCCCAGCCTCGTGAGCACCACCGGCCCCTTCAACTCGCATCGTTTCTGCATCGGATTCCTCCGGAGGCGCTGCCCCCGCCGTGCGGCCGTGCCCGCCCCCGAACGGGCACGGCCGCACGGGGTCCCTGGGGGGCAGGGTCCGCCACGGGCGGGGCGCCCGCGGAACCGGTGCGGTCGTGGTCGGCGTGTCGTTGCAGAGAACGTATGTGCGCCGAGGGGTCGCGCTCGCCCATCCGCGGGTTGAAACGCGCCTACCCCCCTGGGGGTAGACCCTGTACAACCATGAGTGGTCCTGAGGGGGGTGACGTGCGAAGTCCTTCGCGCTGGAGGTCGGCGGAGCCGGTGTCGGCACATCCGCTGGTGGTCCGGATCCGGGCGGCGCTGCCGATGGCGGGAGACGTCGTCTACGTGCTCGGGTCGCTGTGGATCTCCACCGCCATGCTCACCAACTACCCCGACGCCCACGGCTATTGGCGCGAGCGCGACGCCCTGGCCTACCTGCTGCTCGGCGCGATCATCCTGCCGCAGGTGCTGCGCCGCCGGTTCCCGGCTGCCGTGCTCGTCAACACGGCCTTCTGGACGGCCTGTTACTTCACCCGCGGCTACTACCACGTGCCCGCCGTCGGCTGCCTGTTGCTGCCCCTGTACACCGTCGCCGCACGCCGGGAGCGGCGGATTTCGGTCAGGTGCGCCGTGCTGGTGGTCCTCGTCGAGCTGTGGGGCTCCCGGCTCGCCGAACCGGGCATCGTCTCCCTCAGCGCCGGTTTCGTCGTCGTCGCCGCAGCCGTCGGCTGGAAGGCGGGCGACGGCTCCCGTCGGCTGCGCGAGCTCACCCGTCGGCTGCGCCGCGAGCAGGAGGAGAAGGCGCGCCGGGCCGTGATGGAGGAACGCATCCAGATCGCCCGCGAGCTGCACGACGTGATCGCGCACCACGTCTCGGTGATCGCCGTCCAGACCGGAGTGGCGGGGTACGTGGTCACCACCGACCCCGCGACGGCGCGCTCCGCCCTCGACGTCATCGCGGCCAGTGCCCGCGAGGCACTGGGCGAGATGCGCCGGATGCTGGTGGTCCTGCGCGCGGCCGACCGGGTTCCGGCCGCCCCGGGCGCGGCGGCGCAACCGGCGCCCGAGGTGCCGGGGCTGGGGCGGCTCGGCGAGCTCGCGGCGCGCGTCTCGGCGGCCGGGGTCCCGGTGCGGGTACGGATCACCGGGAGCGCCTACGCCCTCCCGCCCGGGATCGACCTCTGCGCGTACCGCGTGGTCCAGGAGGCGCTGACCAACGTCATGAAGCACGCCCCGGCCGCCCGCACCACCGTCCACGTCCACTACGCGAGGGACTCCGTGTCGGTCCTGATCAAGGACGAGGGAGCGCCCCGGCGGGTTTCGGCCACCGGGCTCCCGTCCTCGGGCCAGGGCTTGATCGGCATGCGCGAGCGGGCGACGATCTACCACGGCACGGTGGTGGCGCGGTCCGTCCCGGAAGGTGGCTTCGAGGTCAGCCTGACCGTCCCGGTGCCCCGTCCGGTCGCCGCCCGATGAGGAGCGACGGGCGACGGAACCGGCTCGTCCGGGCCCATCGGCAAGCACGGCAAGCACGGGAAGCGGGGGAGCGCGGATGCCGTCTGTACTGGTCGTCGACGATCAGTTCCTGATCAGGTCGGGGCTGATCGCCCTGCTCAGGGCCGCGCCCGGCTTCGATCCCGTGGGCGAGGCGGCAGACGGCGAGGAGGCCGTGCGCCTCGCGGCCGAGACCCGGCCCGACGTGGTCCTCATGGACATCCGGATGCCGGGCGCCGACGGGATCACCACCACCGAACGCATCCTGGCGGCCGCCGCCGCGGACCCGGCCGCCGGTCCGGGCCCGCGGGTGCTCGTACTGACCACCTTCGGCACCGACGAGTACGTCTACCGGGCGCTACGCGCCGGTGCGGGTGGGTTCCTGGTCAAGGACACCCCGCCGGAGCGGCTGCTCGCCGCCATCGAGACCGTCCACGCCGGTGAGATGCTCTTCAGCCCCGGGGCGCTGACCGGTCTGATCGAGAGCTGCGCCCCGGTGCTCCGCACCCCGTGGCCCGGGCTGGACGTGCTCACGCCGCGGGAGCGGGAGGTGTTCGGCCTGGTCGGGGCCGGACTGTCCAACGCCGACATCGCGCGCCGACTGGTCCTGAGCCCGGCCACCGTCAAGACCCACGTGCACCACTGCATGAGCAAGCTCGCTCTGGCCAGCCGAGCGCAGGCGGTCGTCCTCGCCCACGAGCACGGCCTCGTCGCCCGGAGCGGCTGAACCGCGCTCCGGCGCCCGCCGCGTCACGGGCCGGGGGATCACCAGCAGGGCGACGCCGAGCAGCGCGGTCGCGACGGCGGCGTCCAGCCAGTAGTGGTTGGCCGTGCCGACTATCACGGTCAGGGTCAGCAGCGGGTGCAGCAGCCACAGGTACCGCCACCGGCCGCGGGTGACCGCGATCATGCCGATCGCCAGCATCAGCGCCCAGCCGAAGTGCAGCGAGGGCATCGCCGCGAACTGGTTGGCCATGGTGTCCTGGGCGGGAGCGGCGCCGTAGACCGTCGGCCCGTACACCTGGCCGGTGTCGATCAGGTGCGCCGAGTCGAGCAGCCGCGGTGGGGCCAGCGGGAAGCCGAGGTGCACGACCAGCCCGACGGCGGTGAGCGCCGCGAGCACGCGGCGGGCCCACAGGTAGTGGCCGGGGCGGCGCAGGTACAGCCAGATCAAGAAGGCCGCGGTGGCCGGGAAGTGGACGGCCGCGTAGTAGGTGTTCGCGAGGTGGACGACGGCGTCGCTGTGCAGGAGCAGGTCCTGGACCCGGCCCTCGCCCGGCAGTCCGAGGGCGCGCTCGGCGTCCCAGACGCGGCCCGCGTTGCGGAAGGCGTCGTCGGTGTGGCCCGACGTCAGCATCCGGCCGCCCTTGTACACGGCGAAGAGGACCGCGACGAGCAACAGCTCGGGTATCGCGCGGGGCCGCCCGACGGCCGTGGTGCGCTGGGTCATGCCCCGGTCTCTTTCCTCTGCGACTATCGATACGACAATGTATCGATACGAGAGTGTACCGATACGGCTGCGTTCCGGTACGCTGCCGTATCGAAGGGCACCGCACCCGCCACCCGCCCCGCCGTCCGCCGAAGGAGAGCCGCTGATGACGTCGTCGCCGTTGCCGACGGCCGCCGCGCGCCGCTCCAAGATCACCCCGGAGCGGGAGCAGGAATTCTTCGACGCGGTCCTCGAGCAACTCCGCGAGCACGGCTACGAGGCCCTGACCATGGAGGGCGTCGCGGCCCGGGCCAATTGTGGCAAGTCCACGCTCTACCGACAGTGGAGGACCAAGCCGCGCCTGGTCGCCGCGGCCCTGCGCTCGGCCCGGAGCGACCGCAGCCTCACCGCCGTGGACACCGGAACCCTCGCCGGGGACCTCCGCGCGGTCGCCCGCATCGCGGCCGGCACCTCGGGCCGTGACACCCGCCTCACCCAGGCCCTCGGCCACGCGGTCATGAACGACGAGGAGCTCCAAGGAGCCCTGCGCGAGGCGCTGGTCGAACCCGAACTGGCCGCCTTCGACGTGATGGTGGCCCGCGGCGTCGCCCGCGGCGAGATCGCCGCGGGGCACCCCGCCGTGGAGTTCCTCCCGGCGCAGCTGATGGGCGTCCTGCGGATCCGCCCCGTCCTGGAGGGCCGCTACGCCGACGCCGACTACCTCGTCCGCTTCGTCGACGCCGCGCTGCTCCCCGCACTGGGCCTGGCTCCGGGCCCCTGAAGACCGGCGGGCGGTCGTCTCCGATGACCGGACGGCCCGCCTGCCCGCGCTGCCTCGTGGGGACGGTGGCAGCGCACCCCCGCGGACCGGGTGGCGGACGCTCCAGCAGG